>QWHP01000466.1 GCA_021404985.1 Actinobacteria bacterium ATB1 | reverse complement strand
CTGACGAGATTGAAGGTGACGAACGTGCGGAACCACCGGTACGCGGCGGGGTAGCGCTCCAAGCCGAGGCGATCCACGACACGCTCCCGGAAGCCCGTGGTGTAGTGGCCCACGAGCATGTACGTCGCATGCAGGGCTCCCCAGATGAAGAAGGTCCAACTGGCACCATGCCAGAGGCCGCTGACAAGGAACACCGCTGCCATGTTGAACGCGTAACGGAAGCCCTGCACCCGGTTTCCCCCCAAAGGGATGTACAGGTAGTCGCGGAACCAGGTCGAGAGGGACATGTGCCAGCGCCGCCAGAACTCGGGAATCGACTTCGAGAAGTACGGGCGCCGGAAGTTGTCGAGAAGATCGACTCCGAAGAGCTTCGCGACTCCGATCGCCATGTCCGAGTAGCCGGAGAAGTCGCAGTAGATCTGGACCGCGAACAGGTAGGTGGCGATCACCACCGTCAGACCGTGGTAGTTGTCGGGAGCCGAGTAGACCTGGTTCACCGCGATCGCGATCCGGTCCGCGATGACGATCTTCTTGAACAGGCCCCACAGGATCCACTTGAACGCCTCGGTGAAGCGGTTGTAGCCGACGCGGACCTTGTCCAGGCGGTTCAGTTGAGGGAGGAGGTGGTCGGCACGTTCGATCGGCCCCGCCACGAGTTGCGGGAAGAACGAGACGAAGAGGGCGAACCGTCCCAGATTGGGCTCCAGCGACATCTTCCCCCGGTAGAGGTCGATTGTGTACGTCACCGAGTGGAACGTGTAGAAGGAGATCCCGACCGGCAACAGGAAGCCGAGCGTCGGTGTGTTCAGGGAGGCGCCCAACCAGGTGAAGAACTGCTGGACCGAATCGCTCGCGAAGTCCGCGTACTTGTACACGAAGAGGATCCCGAAGTTGAACACCAGGCTGAACACCAGCCAGGCCTTCTTCGCTCGATCGGTCGACGCGCTGTTGATGCGAAGTCCGCTGTACCAGATGGTGACCGTCGTCACCATCATGAGGATCAGGTACTCGACCTTGTAGCTGGCATAGAAGACGTAGCTGGCAGCCAGCATGAAGATCCACCTGTGCCGCGGAGGCAGGAGGAAGAACACCAGCACGACGAACGGCAGGAGGATCATGAACTCGAATGAGTTGAACAGCATCCTGCCCCGTGCCTCCCAGGCCGTGAGGTGGAAGAGCCCTCTGGGCGCCTGTCCTCTGACCGACTCGGCGTGAGGGTGGCCCAACGGTCGATTCGACCGCTCCGAGAGGGTTTCCTGCCGGGCCGGCAGGGACGCCGGGTACCGGGGTCAGTTCCCGCAGAGACCTTCCTCGGGTCCGGGAACTGCCTGGTCGAGAGCGTCGAGGTCGTCGGGCGACAGGGCCGACGCGAGCGCCTTGGCATCGGCGGAGACCTTCTCGATGACGGCATATCGTTCGGGCCCCGCCTGGGCGACGATCTCGTCCTTCCTGGACGTGACGGCTTCGTACCAGCGGCCGGCCAGGTCGGGAAGGACACGAGCCGTGGGTGCCGGGGCACCATCCGCGAACAGGGCCTCCTCGATCTCGACGCGTGCCGCCTCGAGCGCTGGGATCGAGCGAGGGTCCGGATCGTAGAGAACGTGGCCGCCCTCGAACCGCGCCACCCAGGTCTCGGTGGGCGGATCGACGGTGGCGAGGTGCTCGTCGACGTCCCAGCGGATCGTTCGGGCAACGGGCTTGAACCCGGAGGTCGAGCGTTCGATCTCGGGAATCACGAGAGCGGGATCCGTGGAGTCCAGGGCCTTGACCACGTCCATCCAGACCGAAGCGAGCTCGTAAGCCGGGAGCTCGAGCCCCGGATAGTCGGGCGCGGAATCCTCGCCCACGGTCACGACACGCACACCGCAAGCCCGGAAGTAGCCGAAGACCCAACGGAGGAACTCGGGATCGATCCTGTCGGCGTCACCGGCGTGAGGGAGGGTGAGCAGCGTGCCGTCGGTGAGCTCCTGGCCGAGCTCACGATAGGACCGCATGTACAGGGTTTCGGAACCGGCGATCAGCGGTTTCCAGCCGATCGAGTCCGCGGCGTCGACCGCTCGCGCCGCATCGGCACCGAGACCGAGGATGACGAGCACGTCGGCACCGGACTGCTGGAGCGACTGGACCTGGGCCGTGAGGTCGACCTGTCCGGTCGCGTAGTGCTCAACTGCCAGGGCAGGTGATCCTCGCGCTGACAGCTCCGACTCGAACTCCTCGACGGCGGTCTCGGCGATGAGGTCGTCGGAGGCGAGGATGCCGATCTTCTCTTCGCTGCGCACGTTCACGAGGTGCTCGGCGAGCACCTCCATCGAGCCTTGCTCGGGAGGCGCGAAACCGAACACATTGGGAGCGACCGTGGCGTCGAGGTCCACGGGCAGGGCAACGGGGAGGAGGACCGGTACCCCGAGATCGGCGAGAAACCTGGGGTCGAGTCCAG
>QWHP01000465.1 GCA_021404985.1 Actinobacteria bacterium ATB1 | reverse complement strand
TCAGCTCGGCGCGCTTTCGACGCGCGTCAGCCGCCTTCTCGAGAGCAGCCTGGCGCTGCTCTGGGGTCAGTTGAGGAGGAGCTGGCATCATGCCTCCTATTGCCGTGCCCGGGCCGCCCGAAAGGATGGCCTCCCGTGCCGCGGGATTCTAACCAGCATCTTCGCGTCTGGAAATGACCCTCGACGCGATCGCCTCGGCAGCCGCCCCGGGATCCGGCGCCTGCAGGACCGGCCTGCCGACCACGAGGACGTCTGCTCCCGAGTCGAGCGCCACCTCCGGAGTCGAAGCTCGGCTCTGGTCGTCGCCTCCGACTCGGGCCTCCGCCGGCCTGATTCCCGGCACTACACGGACGAGGTCGCCGGCCAAACCGGAGACGACGGGGAGGTCGGTGGGTGCGCAGACGATGCCGTCGAGTCCGCTCTCGAGGGCGAGCTCTGTGCGACAGCGCACAACTTCGGCGACCGCCCGATCCACCCCCGTCGCCACGAGAGTGGCCCTGTCATGGCTGGTGAGCACGGTCACCCCGATCACGAGAGGACGAGGCAGCCCTGCGCCGGAGGCACCCTCCTCGGCCCCTTCGCGGGCGGCGGTGCACATGTCCCTGCCGCCCGAGGTGTGAACCGTGAACATCCCTACGGGATGTCGCGCCAGGTTCCGCGCCGCCGCGTAGACCGTCCGGGGGATGTCGTCGAGCTTCGCGTCGGCGAACACCGGCCTCCCGAGCCCGGCGACTACCTCGACCGACGCGGGACCCTCGCTCCAGAGGAGCTCGAGTCCGACCTTGAAGACGTCCACGAAAGGTGCGATCTCGGCAGCGATGGCCAGCGCCTCGTCCACCGTGGGTGTGTCGAGCGCCACGGCGAGGCTCGGAAGAGGGATCTTCGTCATCTCGAGGCACCTCCGTGGGCCGCGCCCGTCAGGTCTGCGACCCGCAGCACACCACGTTTGGCGCACCAGCGAGCGAGATCGCGCTGGCACTTGATCCCGGCGCGTGGATCGGCGAGATGAGCCGTGCCCATCTGCACGGCGGAAGCCCCCGCCATCATGAGCTCGACTGCGTGCTCTGCGCCGACCACCCCGCCCACGCCGATCACCGGAAGTCCGGGCAGCGCCGCGTACACGTCATGGACATGACGTACCGCCACCGGCCTGAGGGGGGGACCTGACAGCCCGCCCGTGACGTTTCCCAGGGTGGGACGCCCCGTTTCGACGTCGATCGTCATCGCGATCAGCGTGTTGACGAGGACCACCGCAGCGGCTCCTGCGTCGCGTGCGGCGGCCGCGGCGGCGACGACGCTGGGGACGTTGGGCGAGAGCTTCGCCCACGCCGGCAACTCACCGAGGGCGCCCGTGACAGCCTCGAGCACCTCGCCGACCCTTCCGGGATCGTGCGCGAACATGTCCCCTGCAGCTTCGACGTTGGGGCACGAGAGGTTCACCTCCACCGCCACCATCCGGCCCTCCACCGCCCCGGCGGCGTCCGCCAGGGTCATCGCGGCGTCGCGGAACTCCTCGCGTGTCCTGCCCCAGATGCTCGCCACGACCCGGGCGCCTGCCTGGACGAGACGAGGCAGCTCTTCGGCGACCCAGTGGCGGACGCCCGGATTCTGGAGACCGACGGAGTTCAGCATCCCTCCCCCACTCGCAGGCACGAGGCGCGGCGGCGGGTTCCCGGGCCACGGTTCCTGGGACAGCGACTTGGTCACCACCGCGCCGAGGAGGCCCACGTCGACGGTTCCGAGGAGCTCCGCACCTGTACCGAAGCATCCCGAGGACGCCATCACGGGTGCAGGCAGGACGGTGTCGCCGATCTCGACCCGGGAGTCGACGTCACGACGAGGGGACCTCATGCGCCCCCATGGGCGTCCCGGTGCTCTCGCAGGAGGGCATGCCACCCCTGGAGACTCCGGACCCCTATCTCGTCACGTTCGGCCGCCACGGCCGCCACGGCCGCCCGGGCACCCGCGATCGTGGTGATCACGGGGACACCCGCTGCCACGGCGGCCGAACGGATGTAGTCACCATCCGCCCTCGCTCCTCGGCCGCGAGGTGTGTTGATGACGACGTCGAGACGCCCCTCGAGGATGAGGTCGACAGCGGTGCGGCCGCGCACGGGCGTGTTTCCCGGACCGACCTTGTCCACCACCTCCGCGACGTCGAGACCCCCGCTGCGAAGCCAGTCCGCAGTCCCCTGCGTCGCGACGAGCTCGAACCCGGACTCGGACAGCTCGCGCAGGGCAGCGACCACGTCGCGCCTCTTGTCGCGATCCGAGAGGCTGAGGAAGATCCGTCCCTTCGACGGAAGCCCCTGACCAGCGGCTGTCTGCGCCTTCGAGAACGCTGCTCCGAAGCGGACGTCAATCCCCATCACCTCGCCGGTCGACCTCATCTCGGGGCCGATCAGGGCGTCCACGCCCGGGAACCGCGTGAAGGGCAGG
>QWHP01000024.1 GCA_021404985.1 Actinobacteria bacterium ATB1 | reverse complement strand
GGATGAGACCGAGGGGAATACGGAAAAGACCTGACGCCGTGGCTAGGGCAGGGCGGTAAGCTCCATGAAGCCAGATGCTTACGTTTTGCCGCCTGCCGCAGTTCCCGTTTGGCCCGTGAAACGCAAGGATAATTCCGCGCGGGTGATCGGGGGAACTTGACATCCGTGGGGAAACTCGCGCCCGTGCAGGAGGGCGCGGGAAGGGTTTCGGGATTCGCACAGGTAACGCCCAGAACTGCGCGGCCTGGAACTCACGCACATCATGGACGCCGGCGGCAACCCCGCCGGCCGTCCCGGATGTGCATCCATCCATTCTGGCCTGGGGAGTCATGATGAAGCTCTGCAAAGACGAATTGGTTCGCGAAGTTGCCCGTGTGTGCGAAGTTTCGCTGAAGGATGCCAAAACCATTCTCGAGGCGATGCTGGACTCGATGGTATCGGCGTTGCAAAGATGGGAACGCATTGAATTGCGCACATTCGGTACGTTCTATCCTCGAAAGCGGTCTGCTCGTCCGGGACGGAATCCGCGTACAGGGGCGCCGGTGGACGTCGGTCCCAAGACGGTTCCCCGGTTCAAACCGGCGCAGGATCTGCTGCCCAATCGCTTGGCGGGTGAGTGTTGGCATGGCGGCTGGCCGAGCCAGGCCGGCAAGAGGGCGTTCCCGATGCTCGGGGCGTACTCCAGTGCGAAGGCGGCCGTGATCCTGCTCACCCAGGCGATGGCACACGAGCTGGGTGGGTCCGGCATCTCAGTGAACGCCGTCTGCCCCGGCACAGTCGACACCGACCTCACGAACAAGGACGGCCTCCTCGCCTTCGCGATGGGCGGAGAGAAGGGTCTGGAGAGCTTCATCCAGCGCGAGATACCCCTCGGCCGGCTCCAGACGCCGGAGGAGATAGCGGCCGCGATCTGCTGGCTCCTGTCAGACGATGCAGAAGGCGTTACCGGTGAGGCGCTCAACGTCAGTGCCGGCCAGACGATGGTGTGACCGGGGTACGGGCAGTTTCCTGTCACAGGCACGGCGTATCCTTGGCGCATGGATCCCGTCCACGAAGAGCGAGTCCGCGAGATCGCACGCGAAGAGATCGCGATCGCCGAGCGGATCACGTTGCTCGAGATCGCAGTACGTGAGTTGCGTGACGAGGTGCGAGAGTACCGGCGTGAGCAGAAGACGATGGAAGCGGCGATGATGAACCAGTTCGAGGTTGTCGGAGCACGTTTCGATGCCGTGGACGGCCGTTTCGATGCCGTGGACGGCCGTTTCGATGCCGTGGACGGCCGCTTGGACAGGGTGGAACGGGACATGAAGGCGGGTTTCAAAGCGATCCTCGACCGTCTCTGAGCTCCGACGGATCCGAGTCCTGTCTCAGACCACGGGCTCGACGTCGACACGCGTGAGGCGGTCAAAGGGGGCGGGTTGCCACTGGAACGGCGTGTAGCGCAGATGCCCCCATGTCGCGAGGTGGAGCCACTTCACCATGCCCGCCTCGACCTGCGTGGCGTCTCCCCAGCCCTCGAAGCCGTACGGCTCCCAGGCCGCATAGAGGATCACCTGTTCGGGCCTCACTGCACCCGAGAGGCGAGCACGCACCACGAACGAGCCGAGGTCGTTGTGGACCCGAACGCGTCCGTCGTCCTCGATCCCGAGTGACGCCGCCACACGGGCGTTGACGACGAGAGTCGGATGTCCCCGAGTCGTCTCGAGGATCAACGGATTGGTCGCGTTGCACGCATGGATGCTCCAGCGCGGATGGCCCCCGGTGAGGACGAAAGCGCGTCCTGGTCCGCCCGTACCCGGCGCCCGCTTGTGCGCCGGCAGCTCCTCGCCCGCCTCGAGGAACCATGGATGGTCCACGTAGAAGGTCGCCCGGCCGGTGAGGGTCGGGTACACGACACCCCGCTCGACCCGGAGGGTGTGGGCGACGAAGACCTTGTCCGGCTCGAACGCAGCCCCGATGGCGTTGCCGGTCGGGAAGCCGCCATTGCCGACTATCGGCTCCCATCCGACCTTGCGCAGCTTCGCCAGCGAGGAATCCTCGGGGATCACCCCGGCGAGCGCCGTGTCCCGGACGAGCTCGTCCACCATCCCCTCGTCCGACGCCAGCGCCCCGCGAAGCGTGAAGTGGTCGTAGAGTTCGGCGAGCCGTCTCGTTCGAAGCCGCCCAACACGCCGGTCCCCGATCCCGCGTTCCACGGCGCGCTCGGAGATCGTCCGGCAGAGTCCCACGAAGATCTGCCAGTCGCTGCGCGCCTCACCCCTGGGTGCCACGGCCTGATCCGAGAAGACGAGCTCGATCGTGTGAGACACCGGGTACTGGACGTTGACGCGCTCCGCCTCGTGCGCGGCGGGGAGGATCAGGTCCGCATGCATGCCTGCCCCGTTGATGCGGTTGTCGAGCGAAACGACGAGGCTCAACTTCGGCCAGAGGTTCTGGAGGAGTGTCCTCCCCCCTCCACGCGTCCGCCGCAGCGCGTTGGTTCCGGCCTCTATCAGGACACGAGGGGTCTGCTCGGGTCCTGGACGTATCAGGGGGGACCACTGAGGCGTCGCCTCCTCCACGTACTCCATGAAGGGTCGTGGGCTGGCACCCCAGTCGGCGTTGTGGAAGATCGGCGCATAGCCGCAGTGGTTGAGCCAGAAGAAGAACGGCGGAGTGGTCGGCGCCTGGATCGTGGCGAGGTGGACGAACTGCTGGAACGCCGTGGCGGGATAATGGCGCAGGCCGTCCTCGTCCACGTGCGTCGCCATCGACTGGATCATGCCCGCGACCCGGCTGTGGACCTCCTCGGCCGCCTCGAGGCCGGCACCGTCCTTCATCTCGATCAGGTACGCACCCTCGAACGGCCATCCCGCAAGCGTGTCGAGACCGGCTCCCCTGCGTCCCCAGTTGCCCGTGAGCGCAAGGAGCAGGTTCATCGCCCGCTCCATGAGGTCACCGTGATAGTGCTTCGCCGTGTCGAATCCCTCCCAGATGGTGGTCGGCAACGTGGCCACCTTGCGGGCGAGCATGCGGATCGTGTTCGGGTGAACACCGCACTCGGAGGTGGCAGCCTCAGGGGTGAAGGCGTCGAGTCTCTCCGCCAGGAGCTCGAACGCAGGGGCAACCTCTACGTCGGTCCCGTCTTCGAGTGTCACCTCGTGACGACCCGACAACGCGGCGGGGAAGTCGTAGCCGAGCCTGTCGTCTGCGACTTGGCGGGCCTTGCCCGACTCGGGATCCCAGACGTAGAAGCGCGTGTCCCGGCCGCCTGGCTGCAGGTCGGCTTCTCTCAGGAGCCTTCGGGTGTCCGTTCGGACGAGGAGGGGAAGGTCGGTCTGGGAACGGACGAAGTCCTCGTCGACCATGCCCTCGTCCACGATCACCTTGCACATGGCGAGGCCGAGGGCGGCGTCGCCTCCGGGTACGACCGGCACGAAGTAGTCGGCATGCGGGGCGGACGGGCTGAAGTCGGGTGCGACGAGCACGATCTCGGCACCTGCGTAGCGCGCTTCGGTGAGGTAGTGGAACACGGGTATTCGGGTGTACGCAGGGTTCGTGTGCCACACCAGGACGAGCTTTGCGTGGAAGGTGTTCTCCGCGGATGAGCCACATGCCATCGTGCCGAACGTGAGGATGTGTCCAGCCGGGACGTCGTTCACCGTTGCGTTCCCGTCCAACGAGACGCAGCCGAGCGTGTTGGCGAAACGCATGTAGCCGCCGATGGTGAGCATTCCCCCCTCGGGACCCTCGTCGACCAGAACCGCCTCGGGTCCGGACTCCTCGATTGCATCGAGGATCGCGTCGGCCACCGTCGTCAGGGCCTCGTCCCAGGAGATGCGCTCCCATTCACCCGACCCGCGTGGTCCACGGCGTCGCAACGGATGGAGGACTCGATCACCGGAGTCGATCTGGGCGCTCCAAGCCGATCCCTTCTGGCAGCCCATCGGATTGCGGTCGGGGACGTCGGGTTCGGTCTGGGGAAACGTGCCCGACTGCTCCTCGAAGCGGACACGACCGTCCCTGCTGTACACGCGGAACGAGCATGTCGCGATGCAGTTCGCGCAGTGAGACCCCCACGTGACCCCCTCGTAGGTGAATCTCTTGCGGTAGGCGTCCTGTGTCGGATCTGAGTCGTGTCGGGACCTGGCCGGGGTTGCCACAACGGAGCTCCCTCTTCCGCTTCTCTCCACGCCACCTGCACCGGCGCTGGCACGACGCCGCTGCGGATGTATACCATACTTTTGGAAACGGGCGTAGCCAAGTGTGGCTGATTCCGAAGGCGCTGATTCGACCAAGGGGCAGGCATGTACGAACGTCACGACGGGGGTCGTCTGGTCGCCAAGACACTCGCCGCGTCCGGGGTCCGGAATCTCTTCTGCCTGCAGGGCGGGCACATCGACTCGCTCCTCTACGGGTGCCTGTCCGAGGGCATCCGCGTCATCGACACACGTCACGAGCAGGCGGCCGCACACATGGCGGAGGGCTGGGCCCTCGCCACCGGCGAGACCGGGGTGAGCGCCGTGACCGCCGGGCCAGGTCTGTCCGATGCAGTGACGGGATTGGCGAACGCCCACATGTCCCTCAGCCCGATGATGGTGATCGCCGGCGCACGCCCGATCGCGCATGCAGACACGTGGCCACTTCAGGACCTGAACCAACTCGACATGGTCCGTCCTGTGACGAAGTGGGCGCGCATGTGCGCGACCGCCGACCGTTGCGGCGAGTACACGGCGATGGCGCTGAGCGAAGCGCGTGGTGGCCGGCCCGGGCCCGTGTACCTCGAGGTCCCCCTCGATGTCCTCTTCAAGGAGACGGCCGAGGACACACGCATCAGTCCTACGGTTACCCCCGCAGCCCCCGGACCCGACCCTGCCGCGCTCGACACGGTCGCTGCGGTGTTGCGTGCCGCGGAGCGCCCCATAGCCATCGTGGGCAGCGGTGGGCACTGGGCTGGCGCCTCCGAGGCACTGACCCTTCTCGCGGAGACCGTCGGACTCCCGGTCTTCTCGGTCAATGCCGGCAGAGGCGTGCTGGCGGACACTCATGAGTGGTCGTTCGGTCCTGCCCTGCCGATGGGCGGAGCCTTCGGGGACGCCCTCGTTGCCGACGTCGTGCTCGTCCTCGGGGCGCGCGTCGGGTTCACGCTCCTGAACGGGGCGATGCTCCGCAACAAGACCGTGATCCGGGTCGACGTCGACCCGGCGGAGACCGGGCGCAACCTCCCCGGACAGCATAACGTCGTCTCAGACGCCCGGGTCTTCTGCGAGGAGCTCGCCCGGGGTTGGGAAGGCGGGATCTCGGCTGCACGGGCGGAGTGGGGGGACCGTCTGCGGGAAGCAGCGGGCCGGAACCGCAAGAGCATGATCGACGGATACGCCACGGCGCCTGACAAGCCTGTCCACCCGTTCAACCTCGTACACGCGATCGACGACGTAGCCGGGCCGGAAGCGACCCTCGTCTCGGACGGGGGCGACATCATGACGTGGTCGACGCTTGCGTTCACTGCCAGGGGTCCGGGGCGCCTGATCTCGATCAGCACGTACCTAGGGTGTCTCGGAGTCGGGATCCCGTTCGCGCTGGCGGCGAAGCTCGCCCGGCCCGAGAGCCCGGTGTTCCTCCTCGAGGGAGACGGCTCCTTCGGACTCAACGCCATGGAGTTCGACACCGCCGTCCGCCACGGCATCCCCATCGTCTGCCTCGTCGGCAACGACGGTTCCTGGGGGATGTCGAGGCACGGGCAGGGACTGCAGTTCGGCTACGACCAGCACGTCGCAGTCGAGCTCGGTGTCCGTCCCTACCACGAGGTGGTGCGGGCACTCGGCGGCTACGGCGAGTTCGTCGACAACACAGGCGAGCTGCGCGGCGCGATCGAGCGCGCCCTCGAATCGGGCCTTCCCTCATGCATCAACGTCGAGATCGACCCCGCTGTCTGCTCACCGATGACGGCGGCCATGGCCGCTGCCGGACTCTCCTGATCCAGTCCGCCGGTCCCGGCAGGATCGGCGGGATCGGCGGCCGGCGGTTTGTCGTTTTGGCCGGCGGTTGGCTTGGCGCGTGGATTCGGCGTTGGGGTGGGAATCGGCGCGCCATGGCTCCGGCGGGCGGGGGTTGGCGCGTGGATCTGTTTCCGGAGTGCAAATCGGCGCGCCATGGCTCTGGTTCTGGGGTCAGCCGCCGACCGGCGCCCTCCGGCCGGACCGGTTTGGCGCGTGGATTTGGTGTTGGGGTGCGGATCGGCGCGCCATGGGTCCTGTTCCGGCACGTCAGGCGGGACCGGCTTCGAGAGCGTCGAGAGCGTCGAGATCGGCAGCGGTGTCGATGTCCAGACCCGAGCCCGGTCTCGGAATCTCAGCCCGCGAGCCCGGCGCTCCCGTGTCCCACAGGGCTCGCGCCCCCACGTCCCCGGAAGACGGCAGCTCGGCCCAGACCCCCCTGTGCAACCGGACCGGCGGGGTCAGGCGCCCGTCGCTCCAGCGTGTCACGGCCACCTGGCTCGACGTCTCGCAGCGGGCGGCGGCGACCCAGTCCTCGGGCGAGATTGCGGGCATGTCGGCCAAGCCGATCACTGCGTACTCGCAGCCGACCGTTGCGGCGCGCTCCAAGCCGGCATGGAGAGAAGTGGCGAGACCGTCGCGCCAGGCCGGATTTGGCACGATCACGACCGATTCCGCCAGGGCATGCTCCTCGAGAACATCGTCGAGGTCCACGGCACCTGTGACGACGAAGAGCCCGACCAGCCCTGTGGCCGACATCGCGGCCACGGCAGCGCCTACCGAGCGGACGACAAGGGGAACCGCATCCTCGCCGCAACCCACCGTAGCCAGGAGCTTGTGGGTGGGACCGGCATACCTGCCGCCACCACCCGCTGCGAGCACGATGGCTGCCGTCCGGGCCGTCCGGGCCGTCCCCGCAGTCCGCCCCACCTCGGGCGTACGAGTCGTCCCCCCTGCCATATCCGGCATGCCGGTCATCCCCGCGCGTCGTCGCAGACGAGCGTCGTCCGGACCGACCTGATCGGGCCGTGCGTCCTGCGGAGGGGTTCACCGGAGCGGCCGGACCGTGCAGCGACGATCTCGGCCAGGATCGCGACCGCTGTCTCCTCCGGTGTGGCCGCACCGATGTCGAGCCCGATGGGGGAGTGGAGCCGGACGAGATCGGCGTCGGTCAGTCCGGCCTCATGCAAGCGCCGCACACGGTCGGCATGCGTTCGCCGTGAGCCCATGGCGCCGAGGTAGCCGGCCCCGGTCTGCAGGGCGGCTGCGATCGCAGTCACGTCGATCCGCCGGTCGTGGGTCAGGATGCACACGGCGTCGCCCGGTCCCAGGTCTCGGGACCTCTCGGCGACGACCTCGTCGGGCCAGCGGGCTATCACCTCTGCTTTCGGGAACCTGGCAGGGTCGGCGAACACGGTGCGGGGATCCACGACGGTGACTCGCCATCCGACCCTGACTGCGAGGTCCGCCAGCGCAGCGGAGAACTCGTCTGCCCCGATCGCGAGCAGCAACGGTCCCCGGCGTGTGGCGTGGACGAGGATGTCCTCGCCGATGTCCAGACCGACACCCCATTCGATGCGCCTGACCGCCGACCCTCCGGGGCCCGCTGCGATGAAATCGTGCGCAGAGGCCGTCATCTCGGTGTCGAGATCCTCGGAACCCAGAGTGCCGAGATGCTCCACCGCGCCAGCATCGGTGAGCCAGGACACCAGCATCGGACACGCGGCGCCCGGCACGACGCGTGTCACGAGCACCGCCTCCTCACGTTCCACTTGGGCCCTCAGGAAGCGGCAGAGGAGATCGCGGTCCTCGGGCTGGAGCGTCTGTAGGAGTAGTTGCATCGATCCCCCACATGCCGGCCCGGCATCGAGCAGCGGATCCGAGCCCTCGCCCCCGACCTCCTTGAAGCACGAATAGGGGGCGCCGGTGTCGAGCATCGTGAGCGCGTGCTGCACGGTCGCCGACTCGACGCACCCACCGGAGAGCGAGCCGAGCACCGTCCCGTCGCTACCTACGAGCATCATGGCTCCCGGATCGAGCGGGGCGGATCCCTCGACGTCGATGAGCCTCGCGAGGACGCACTGGTGGCCCTCGCCGAGCCATCGGACCATGGAATCAGCGACTGATCTCATCTCCGGACTTCCTGTCGGCCTCGGGGACCGACAACTGCCAATCGGTCCTGTTATGCTACCAACTGGTGAGTAATCCCAAAAGATTGGTAGGGTCTTTTCGATGGGTACTCTGTACGAAGACCGACTCGCGGAGCACGTCGGCAAGGAATGCGAACCGATCGAAGCCGTCGACACGGTCTGTCCGGAGACGATCCGCCACTGGATCGAGATCATGGAGGACCGCAACCCCGCCTACTCGGATGCGGACTGGGCGGCCAAGTCACGCTTCGGCAGGATCGTAGCTCCCGGGGCGATGATGCAGGTCTGGAGCATGGCCCCGCATTGGCCCCCGCGTGACCTGCCCGAGCTTCCCATCGCCCCGGTCGACGAGGTCCTCATCGCCGAGGGTTTCACGGAGGTCGTGGCAACCGAGCAGTCGCAGCACATACGCAAGCTCGCCCCGATCGGCGAGCCGGTCACTTTCACGGTGAAACTGACCAAAGTGAGCGACCGAGAGCACAAGACACGTCTCGGAATGGCCTACTTCGTGACTTTCGAGTACCGCTTCACCGATCCGCGAGGTGACCTGCTCGGAACGCAGAGCTTCACCTACATGCGGTACCGGCCCGAGTCCGCCGACGAGCCGGCCGCCTAGAGGAGCGACGAACGATGCCGACAGACTGGATGAAGCCCCACCTTCAATACGACTCGGTCTCCTGGGCCGAGGTCGCCGAAGGTGACGAACTGCCCGCTCACGTTCGAGAGGTCGACACCACGCTCGTCGTGCTGGGCGCCATCTCGGCCGCACGCGACTTCTACCCGGTCCATCACGACAAGGACGCAGCGATCGCCGCCGGTGCACCGGACGTCTTCCTCAACATCCTGACAACGAACGGCTTGATGGCGAGCTTCGTGACGAACTGGTGCGGGCCCGACTGGGACCTCACGGACATCGGCCTGCGCCTTCTGATACCGGCCTTTCCCGGCCAGAAGCTGACGACGACCGGGACCGTCGCCCGCAAGTACGAGGAGGCCGGACAACAGATGCTCGACATCGAGTTCGGAGCCGAAACCGACTACGGACCGCACTGCAAGGGCAAGGCGACACTCCGCCGTGCCTGAGCTGCGCGCCCGAACGTGACAGAGGATGGGGACCCGGACATGACGACGCAAGCAGACTCGGAAGCTCCAGTGATTCCGCACCCGGCCCTGTGGGCGGTGCTCTACCGGAGCAGCACGCCGTTCTGGGAGGCAGTCGGACGCCACGAGCTCACCTTGCAGCGCTGCTCCGACTGCAAGACGTGGCGTATGCCGCCGCGACCGATGTGTCCGCGCTGCCAGTCTGCCGAGTCCGAGTGGGTGCCCGTGTCCGGTCGAGGAACGATCCACAGTTGGGTCACCTACCCCGAGTCGCCGCACCCCGCGTTCGAGGCCCCCTACGCCGTGATACTCGTCGAGCTCGACGAAGGTCCTCGCCTCGTGAGCAACCCGGTCGGCATCGCTCCCGATGAGCTCGAGATCGGCATGCCCGTCGAGGTCGTCTTCGAGGACGTGTCCGACGACTTCGCCCTCTACAAGTTCCAGCGGGCCGGGTAGGCACGGAGCGAAAGGACCGCCTCATGCAGATGCTCGAGGAATACCGCACCAAGTCGTACAGGCAACACCTGCGGCCCCCTGTCGAAGAGAACCTCATAAGGGACAAGACGGCGATCGTGGGCATCGGTCAGACCGAGTACTCCCGGGACTCCGGTCGAGACGAGCTCGACCTCGCCTGCGAAGCCATCAAAAAGGCCGTCGCCGACGCCGGGCTCAAGATGTCGGACATCGACGGTCTGGAGGCCCTGACCCTGGACCGCGTGTCGATGCCGACCTTGATCGGATCCCTCGGGATCGAGAACCTGCGCTTCACGAGCGAGGTGAGCTTCGGGGGTGGGGGGGCGTGCGCGCTGGTCATGCACGCCGCCGCCGCAGTCGCGTCCGGCGCCGCCGACTATGTGGTCTGCTACAGAGCGCTCAACGAGGCATCGGGCCACCGCTACGGCCGGGGCGACGGCTATGCCGAATACCTGAAAGCGGCACCGACGCTGCACTACGGCTACTACTTCCCGTACGGCTTCCTCACGCCCCTGTCGTGGGCGGCGATGTACACGAAGCGCTGGATGCACGAGTACGGCATCAAACTCGAGGACACGGGCTGGTACTCCGTCGTTCTGCGCGAGTACGCCCAGAACAACCCTGAAGCCATTTTCTACGGCAAGCCGCTGACGATCGAGGAGTTCCATGAATCGCCGATGATCAGCGCGCCGCTGCGTCTCTTCGACTGCTGCGTCGACACGGACGGGGCGGCGGCTGTGGTCGTCACGACGGCGGACCGTGCCAAGGACATGCCGCACACGCCCGTCTACATAGCGGCTGCGGCTCAGAGTTCGCCGATCGAGACGGAGATCCAGACCTCCTACAACCGTCCGGTCGTGGCCGGTCTGCCCGAGACGTGGTACGTGGGACAGGAGCTTTACCGTCAGTCCGGCCTCGGCCCGGCCGACATCGACGTCGCTCAGCTCTACGACCCCTTCAGCTACGGCGCGATGATCCAGCTCGAGGAGCTCGGTTTCTGCGGTCCCGGTGAGTGCGTGGACTTCTGCCAGGGCGGTGACCGCATCCGTGTGGACGGCGAGCTGCCGCTCAACACCTCGGGCGGTCTTCTCTCCGAGGCCTACATCCACGGCGTCAACCTCATCACCGAAGCGGTTCGCCAGTTGCGCGGCACCGCCCACAACCAGGTCACCGACGCGGAGACGGCGATCGTCACGGCCGGACCCGGTCTGCCGACCAGTGGGCTCATCCTGAGGAAGTGACACAAATGCCACTCGAATACATCCCCGGAATCCCTATCCTGCGGCCCTACGTTGACCCGGACAACCAGCCGTTCTGGGACGCCGTGGATCGCCATGAATTCGTTCTGCAGCGGTGCTCGGACTGCGACGTGTACTTCCAGCCGCCGCGACCCATGTGTCCGCACTGCCTCTCCATGGACTCACTCGAATGGGTCCCGTCGAGCGGGCGCGGTGAGGTCTATTCCTTCGTCGTGTTCGCCGCAGACCGTATGGCGTATCCGGGCATGAAGATCCCGTACGTGGTCGTGCTCGTCGAGATGGAGGAGGGGGTGCGTCTCACTGCGAACATCGTCGACGCCGAGCCCGACGAGGTCTACATCGGGATGCCGGTCGAGGTCACGTACAACAGCCCGATGGAAGGCCTCACCCTGTACCAGTTCAAGAAGCGGGCGAGCTGAGGGGCGGCTATGACAGAGCGCACACTCAAGGACAAGACGGCGATTGTCGGCATCGCCACCACCGATCTCGCCCGGGATTCGGGGCGTACCGAGTATTCCCTGGCGTGTGAGGCTGTGAAGCTCGCAGTCGAGGACGCCGGCCTCGAGATGGCCGACGTCGACGGGATCGTCAAGGACATTTCCGACGGCATCGACCCCATGTACCTGCAGAAGGCTGTGGGTATCGACAACGCCCAGTACTGCAGCGATTCGCACTGGGGTACGAGCGCGATCATGACCGGTGTGACCGCGATCGCGGCGGGCATCTGCAACGCGGTGGTGTACTACCGCTGCCTCAACGGCGGATCAGGCCGGCGTGCGGGCAACGACTTTCGTGCGGCGCGGGAGATGAAGGACGAGGGTCTCGATCTGATCCGCTACGACTTCTATTCGCCCTTCGGTCTTCTCACGCCCGACGGGCTCGCTGCGATGACGGTTCGCCGCTATCTGCACGAGCATGGCATCGAGGCCGAGGAGGTCGGTTGGATCCCCGCGGTGGCCAGCGAGTACGCCGCGAGGAATCCGGACGCCATCTTCTTCGACGAGCCGATCGGCTTGGACGACTACGCCGACTCGACGATGCGCGTCGATCCGTTGCGCGAGCTGGACTGCGCACCGGGTGTCGACGGCGGACTGGCAGTCGTGCTCACCAGTGCGGAGCGTGCCAAGGGCCTGAGGCATACCCCCGCCGTTGTCATGGGTGTCGCGCAGGGGACCTCGACGGAGGGTGAGCTGCTCAGCAACTTCACACGGCCGGACATCTCGGCCCTGCCGGAGATCCGCTTGATGGGCGACGAGCTCTTCCGTGTCGCCGGAATCGACCGCTCCGACGTTGACGTCGCCCAGCTCGACGACCGCTATGCCCCCTACGTCGCGATGCAGCTCGAGGAGCTCGGTTTCTGCGAGAGCGGGAGCGGGGTCGCCTTTTGCGAGAAGGGTGAGCGACTCCGCGTCGACGGCGAACTGCCCGTCAACACCGGCGGTGGGTTCCTCGGTGGCGGTTTCACCTACGGGCTCAACGTCATCGAGGGGGTCCGCCAGATCCGCGGCACGTCCGCCTCCCAGGTGGACGGTGCGGAGATCAGCCTTGTCGTCAGCGGGGCCGGTGGCCCGGCGGACGGAATGATCCTCCGCCGCGCGTAGAGCGTCGGCTCCAAGAGAGCCACGTGGGCGGATTTGAGTATCACAGAGGTGTCCAAGTCCACCCACGTGCGTGGTTCTCCCCGACGTGGGTGGATTTGGACATCACAGAGGTGTCTAAATCCACCCACGTGCGTGCATCGCCGGTCTGGGGTGGGGGTCAGTTGCCGTCCTGGGTCTCGGCCCCGAGCTCTCCGGGACGGAACCGGCGCAAAGCGTCCCGGAGGTCGAGATCCGGCAGGGACTCACGCAGCGGACGTTCGTAGCGATCGAGGTCGGCGTCCAGAGGGGCCGCGAGCAGGAGGCCTGCGAGCGCTGCGAGGGAGGGCGCCACAACCGGTGCGAAGCTGCCGGAGACGAAGAGGAGAGCGAACGCGAACACCATGTTGGACATGGCGATCGTCGCCTTCAGGACGAAGTCGATGTTGTAGGCCTGGGCGACCGCTTGCGGGGTGTTTCCCCTGGGATTCTTCCGGCGCAGCACCAGCACGGCGACGAGAGACCCGACCGCCCAGCCGGCACCGATGAGGATGGCGGCGACATCGGCGAGGCC
>QWHP01000464.1 GCA_021404985.1 Actinobacteria bacterium ATB1 | reverse complement strand
CCTGCCGGGTCGGCGGCATCGTTGATCCGCGCTGCCAGCTCGGCGATCCGTTCAGAGGTGCCGTCATGGTCGAACCTCGTGCGGGCCCACTCGTACCCGCACGCCGCGAAGTGCTCCGCCGCGCGGGCAGGCTCCATCACATCGAGGCCCTGTGCCCAGCTCGATCCGACGAGTCCCGGCTCGAACCAGAACATCGCAGAGCCGACGACGGTTGCGTCGACACGGCCCAACACGCCGCAACGGCCGGCGACGTAGAACGAGAGCCCGGGGAAGCCGAGCTCGGCTCCCCGCTTGTACGTAGCTCCGTCGAGCATGAACGCCCCGCCGAGGCTCTTGACGGTCGCCTTGGTCGTAAGGACGCAGTCGAGCGGAGTCATCGGTTCACACTATCGAGGGGACGACTGCTTCGATGAGATGGGGGCCGTCCTCGGCGAGGGCGAGTCGGAGCTGCGAAGCGAGTTCCTCGGCGGTCTCGACCCTCGCAGACGGCACACCCATACCTCGTCCGAGGGCCACGAAGTCCAGCGGGGGCTCCGACAGGTCGAACAGTGCCTTTGCCTTCGGACCGGGCTCCGCCCCGACCCGGGACAGTTCGAGGTTGAGGATCGCGTATGACCTGTTGTTGTAGACGATGGTCGTGACGTCGAGGTCCTCGCGGGCCTGGGTCCAAAGAGACTGCACCGTGTACATGGCGCTGCCGTCGGACTCGAGACTGAGCACGGGCCGGTCCGGGCAGGCCACTGCGGCACCCGTCGCTACGGGCATTCCCTGCCCGATCGCACCTCCCGTCAACGTCAGCCAGTCGTGGACAGGGGCACCAGCTGTCATCGCACCGAGCGAGAGCGACGACGTGTTCGACTCGTCGGAGACGATTGCGCCCTCGGGGAGGAGGGCTCCGACGACAGCGGCGACGGAGTCTGCGGTGAGAGGACCCGTGGGTATGTCGGGCCGCGGGACGACCGGACCGGAAGCGCCCTCGGGCCCCGCACCGAGGGCGTCGGCGAGAGCTTCCAGCGCCCCCACGCCGTCGTCGGCGCCCTCAGCGAGGACGTGGACGCTGCATTGCTCCGGCACGAGACCGCTCGGCTTGCCCGGATATGCGAAGAAGGACACCGGAGACTTCGCGTCGACGAGGATCAGGTGCCGCACATCGGCGAGCTGGGCCTCGACGAACTCGGCCAGATAGCCGAGGCGCGTGACGGCGGGAAGGCCTGCGCCCCTCTGAAGCCTCGCGGGGAAGGTCTCGGCGAGGAGCGCCGTTCCCGCGGCTTGTCCTACGCGTCCTGCCGCGGAGAGGCCGGCACGTCGCAGGACGTGCCCGCCGAGCAGCAGGGCGGATTTCTCGTCCGAACGGAGGATCTTCGCGATCTCGGTCACCGTGGAGTCCGACACCTGTTTGCGGGACTCGGCGGAAACGGGGGCGCTCGGCTCGGCCCCGTCACCCCACGAGACGTCGGCCGGCAGGATCAGAGTGGCCACCCGTCCCGGGGGTCCGTAGGACGCCGCAACCGCTTCCGCGGCATCTCTCGCCACGTCTGCGGGAGTGGCCGAGGATCTCGTCCACGTTGAGACACCCGCCGCGATCCCGGCAATGTCCGATGTCAGGGGCGCGTCGAAGGGAAGGTGGTACGTAGCGTGGTCGCCGACGATGTTGACCACCGGTACGCGGGCTCGGCGTGCGTTGTGGAGGTTCGCAAGGCCGTTGCCGAGACCGGAGCCGAGATGCAGGAGCGTCGTGGCCGGCCTGTCCGCCATGCGGGCATATCCGTCGGCGGCGCCGGTCACCACGCCCTCGAAGAGGCCGAGGATCGCACGCATCTCTGGGACCGTGTCGAGAGCCGAGACGAAGTGCATCTCGGAAGTACCCGGATTCGTGAAGCACGTGTCGACACCGGCGTCTACGAGGGTCCTGATCAGGGCCTGCGCACCATTCATCTCGCGTCCACCTCCGCTGTTCTGCCGGGCCTCAGTCGAACAGGTTCCCGGGGTTGAGGATGCCGTTGGGGTCGAAGACCGACTTGATCCCGCGCATCAGGTCGATCTTCACGGGGTTCTCGAGCTCGTTGAAGAACCGCTTCTTGGCGGTTCCGATCCCGTGCTCGGCAGAGATCGCGCCACCGAGCGCGATGCCGGTCCGGAACATCTCGCGCATGACCTCGTAGCGCTTGTCGGGGTCAGGCTGGAAGACGGAGAGGTGGACGTTGCCGTCGCCCGCATGGCCGCAGCCGGCGATCAGCGTCTGGTGCGTCTGTTGCAGCTCGGCGACCTTCGTCATGTACGTCGGGATCTCAGCCCGTGGCACGACGATGTCGACGATGTCGTCCGCGTCGGCGCCCTTCGCGATCCAGAACGCCTTCTCACGGGCGTCGATGAGGTCGCCGGCGGCCTTCGGAGGCAGGACGTACACGTCGATGGCCCCGAGCTCCTCGAGGAGGCCGGCGAGCT
>QWHP01000463.1 GCA_021404985.1 Actinobacteria bacterium ATB1 | reverse complement strand
CGCCCGAGGAGACCCTCGGGATGTCCGAGGTCGCAAACGACACCGCCATCTCGAGTTTCGGCAGGTCCGAGTCTGTCAGCTGCTCGGGCATGGATCCTCCCCTCGCCGGACGGCCGTCTGCGGACGTCCTTCGGTCGGGCTCATCTTCGTTGCGGCACCAGAACGGCCGCTCCCTGTGTCTCTCCGGAGACGAGACCCGCTATCGCCAGGTTCGCATCCTCCAACGGGTAGACCTCGACCGAAGTTCGCACCGGGACCTCGGGGGCAAGCTCCAGGAGCCCGACGCCGTCGTCGCGTGTGAGGTTCGCAACAGAAGTCAGGGTCCGTTCCTCCCAGAGATCGGCGTAGGGAAACGACGGGATGTCGCTCATGTGGATCCCACCGGAGACCACGATGCCGCCCCGATCGACATTGCGGAGTGCCGACACCATGAGCGGGCCTGCGGGTGCGAACACCATCGCCGCGTCCAGCTTCTCCGGTGGGGACTCGTCGGACCCCCCGACCCATGTTGCGCCCAAGCCGGCGGCGAACTCCTGGGCGGCCGAGTCGCCGGGTCTCGTGAAGGCGAAGACCTCCTTGCCGTCGTGGACGGCGATCTGGCACACGATGTGCGCGGCGGCGCCGAAACCGTAGATGCCGAGCCGATCCACCTCGTCGCCGCACTTGCGGTACGTTCGGTACCCGATCAGGCCCGCACAGAGCAGAGGGGCGGCATGGGCGTCGTCGTAGACATCGGGGATGGGGAAGCAGAACCTCGCGTCTGCGACGGCATATTGCGCGAACCCTCCGTCCACCGTGTACCCGGTGAACTCCGGCGCGACGCAGAGGTTCTCACGCCCCCGCAGGCAGTGCCTGCAGGTCCCGTCCGTGTGACCGAGCCATGGGATCCCGACGCGCGAACCGATCGCCACGTCCACTGCGGATCCGGTCGCGACTGCCCGTCCCACGATCTGGTGCCCGAGGATCAGCGGGAGTGCGGGATCAGGAAGTTCCCCGTCGATGATGTGGCGATCGGTGCGGCACACGCCGCAGGCCCCCACCTCGACGAGTACTTGGGTCGGGCCCGGCTCCGGGACCGGGACCTCACTGAGAACGAGGTCGCGACCTGTGCGCTCGAGCACCATTGCCTGCATCGATTCCGGAATTCGCCTGTCCGTCATTAGTGTGGCTCCAAGTGCGTGCCGACACAGGAGGTTGCCACATGCCCGCAAGGACGTGGTCGCGGGTGCTCGTCACAGGAGCGTCGTCGGGGATCGGGAAGGCCTTCGCAGGACTGCTCGCGGCGCGCGGTTCCGACGTCGTGATGGTGGCTCGGGACGCTCAGAGGCTCTCGGAGCTTGCCGATCGACTCGTATCCGAACAGGGCGTAGCGGCCGAGGTCCTTCCCGCAGATCTCACGGACCCAGGTGAGCTCGAACAGGTGGCAAGGCGGATCGACTCGAAAACCGACCCCGTCGACCTCGTGGTGAACAACGCAGGTATGGGCATCTCGGCCTCCTTCTGGGAGGCCGGCCCCGACGTGGCGACGATGCAGGTCGACCTGAACGTCCGGGCTCTGGTGAGGCTCACTCACGCCGCAGTCGCGAGCATGGGGGCCAGGGGGACGGGCGGGATCGTGAACGTGGCGTCCACAGCCGGTTTCTTCCCGGGTCCCGGTGGTGCCGTCTACTCCGCCGGAAAGGCGTTCGTAATCAACTTCGGCCTCGGCCTCGCCGAGGAGCTCCGGCGGGCAGGCTCCCCGGTCGAGATCAGCACGCTGTGTCCCGGGTTCACGCGCACCGAGTTCCAGGCCCGAGGAGGCTTCGAGACGAGTGGTGTTCCGGAGGTCTTCTGGCACGATGCGGACGAGGTGGCGCGCCAAGGCCTCGATGCCCTGGAGAGCGGCCGAACGCTGTGCATTCCCGGCACTCCTCCCGGTCAGGCCCAGTCTTGTCCATGTATTCGCGGATCCGTCGTTCCTCCCACGACTTGCCATAGCGAGCGCTCACCAGGTCGAGGAGGAGGAAGAAGATCGGGACAGCCATCCCGAGCAGGCTCCACACGAACCACGGGTAGCCCCGGCCCGACAGCGCCCACACGACCACGAGAACCGAGTTCACGACGACGTAGACGCCGAGGTAGCTGATCAGGGCCTTTTCCTTCCCGACGTAGATCTTCGCCTCCTCGTAGAGGTCATCGTCGGGTCCTGCGGGTGAGTCGTCGTTCATGCTCCGGCAATCTAGTTGGCGGAAGAGAACGAGTCGCCTCTACGGTCACAGGACGGCGGTCGCCTCGATCTCGACGTGCCAGCGAGGGTTCAGGAGAGAAGCGACGACGACCATGGTCGCCGCAGGTCGTACCTGTGAGAAGACTTCTGCGTGCGCGTGTCCCACGGCATCCGCGACGTCGGGATCCGTCACGTACATCCGCGTACGAACGACGTCCTCGACGGACGCCCCGGCAGCGAGGAGGGCGTCAGCGATGATCTCGAGGCACCTCGACGCCTGCACATAGGGGTCGGGGTCGCATCCCCCGTCCTCCCAGATGGGTGCGGTTCCGGCGACCTCCACGAGGTCGCCCTTGCGAAGCGCACGGCTGAAGCCGTACCGAGACTCGTATGGGGATCCGGACCGGATGTGTCTTGGCTGATCCATCGGCTCACGGTAGCGCAGTGCCCCAGCGGGCCCGAGCGGGGCACTACGGCAGCTTGGGTGACGTCCGGTAGTCTTGACCCTCCGTCGCAGGTCGAGAAGGGGGACGGAAGGCACCGACATGACGCAGGACGACTCAGGTCCCGGGCCCGGGAGTGGCGCGGACGAACAGGGAGCGGCCCCGGGGCCGGTGCACGTTCGAGCCGACGGAACGCCGATCGGCGGGACCGGTGTCGACGATCAGCCCACGCAGGCTCTGGGAAGGCCTGTTGCCATGCGGGCTCCGGGCACCTTCGGGCCCCCCGGACCGGCAGCATCCGCCGGTACTCCCGCGGCGCCGCAGGTGGGCCGTGGGGACGAGCAGCCCACGCAGCTCATCAGTACGACCCCCGTGTCGACGGCCTTCCGCACACCCAAGGGTACCGCTCCCTTGGTGGTGGACGAGGCGGCCGGGAAGCGGCGCCGGTGGCCGATCGCGCTCGCGATCGTGGGTGGTGTGGTCGCGGTGCTGGCCGTCGTGGCGGTGCTCCTCGTCCCAGGCATCCTGAACACCATCTCGACGGGTGAGCAGATCGAGTTCCAGGATACGTCGGACGAGTTCACGAAAGCGTTGAACGAGTGGCAGACGGAGATCTCCCAACTCGAGTTCGCTGCGTTCGACACCGCCGAAGCCGTGAGCGAGCCCTACATCGCCAGGATGGAGAGCGCCCTGGGGGAGATGCAGGACAAGGCCGATCCGCTCGACGGGGAGCACAAGAAGGTGGCACAGGAGATGATCGAATCGGCCGACGGCATCGTCGACGACGTAAAGGCCGTGGTGGCAGCGATGATGACAGGTCGACAGGACGAGATCACTGCGACGGCCGAGGACCTGGACAAGTCCATCGATGCCTACAACGAAGCTGTCGTGAGCTGGAACGACCTGAACGAGTGACCCGGCTCATCCCCGGGTCACACGCCGTCCCACCGTGCGAGGCGTTCGGCGTCGGGCGCCTTGGCGACGGTGCACTCGCTGTCCAAGAGGGCGGTAGGCCTCTCCTTCGGATTCCAGCAGGGCCAGATCCCGAGAGGATCGAGGCGAACCTCGCGGTCGTGTGCGAAATCGCCCCAGGCGCCCTGGACGACCGACGTCAGCCCTCGCGGCGGGTTCGGGCCTGCAAGCGCAGCCATGACGCTGTCGGGGCCGGGGTCGAAGAGGAACGGCAGTTCGATGGCGTGGCAGGCCCCGAGCCTTCCGTCGAGGAGCGGACTCGGCCAGTCGAATCTGTACACGAGGGTGTCCTTGCGGTGTTGCGACTGCGCCTCGGCGAGTCGCTCCGCGGGAATCCGGAAGATGAGGTCCGTGAGGAAGTCTGTCGCGGCAGCGGCTGGATCGCCCCCGGCATCCTGGACGTACCCGCGGGCTGCGCAGTCGGGGTTGCCCCGATCGCCGAAGACATGGCGGACCCTGGCTGCGAGCTTCTCCTCGTCTCGGGGCAGGGGCATGCTCATGAGGACGCTGAAGAGCCTGAACTCGTCGCGTGTCGTGCCGATGATCAGGGGGATCTCCTTCGCGGAACCCTCCGCGACTGCATCGATCGGATGCTGGGGCAGGAAGAGGCCATCGACGACCGGCGCCCAGGCCATTCCGAGGGCGCGTTCGGGGCCGCGCCGGTCACGGATGATGTCGAGCGTGGTCGCGACCTGGATCTCGACGATCTGCTCCGGCGTCATCGAGAGCAGAT
>QWHP01000462.1 GCA_021404985.1 Actinobacteria bacterium ATB1 | reverse complement strand
GGGCGCCGTCCAGCTCGACAGGGTCCGACCCGGCGCTGCCCACCATGATCCTGCTGCCGTCCCACGGCATCCTGTCGCCGTCCCACTCGAGCCAGGCGACCCCGCCGTCGACCGACATGTCTGGATCGAAGCAGAAGTCCCCGGTCCGAGACACGCGAGCAGGCAGGAGGCCCCCCAAGGGGTCGAAGGCAACGATCATGTCGTGTCCGGAGACGGTCGCCATGCAGGCCGCGTACGACCCCCGGCACGAGGGCGCACGGGCGTCCACGCCGGAGAGCACCTCGCGAGGGACGCCTCCGCCGGCTCCGACAGCCCAGAGATCCCCGGCTCCTGACCGGAAGAGCAGTCCACGGGAATCCGCCTCCCAGGCCGACAGCCCCCCACCGTGGCCCACCCCGGAGCTGATCGTGGGATCCGTCGTGACGAAGCACTCGGGCCCCGCCGGATGGAGGTCGCGTACCACCAGATCGCCGCGGCCTGCATGTGAATGCAGCCACGAGATCCGCGTGCCGTCGGGCGGGAGGCGAGGCTCCGCGAACGCCCGGACAGAGCTGACCATCCCCGTGGTGATCTCTGGTACGCGACGCATGGCGGGGACACTACAGTGTCCCCACGCCGCCCCGTCTCACAACGCACTCGAACGGTAACCCCTGCTTGGCTGCGGGGGCCGAAATGCTGAAGCGATGGCAGCGAGAGGCCGATCAAGGCTCGAAGGGCCGTCTCGGGCTGTCACCCCCGACGGCAGGATACCCGGCACCACCCAAAGAGGAAGCGACCCAATGGGACAGCACGAAGCCCCGATGCTCGCAGACCTGGCAGCGGAAACCCTCGACATCTCGGCGCTCGATTCCCTTCGTGAGCTGGGGGACGAGGCGTTCGTGCGAGAGCTGGTCGACGACTTCGCAACCTCCATGGAGGAATACCTGCCGTCGCTCGCCGATGCCGCCGCCCGTGGTGATGCGGAGGGAGCCTCGCGCATCGCACACACGATCAAGTCCTCGAGCGCCAGCATGGGAGCGCGCCGGGTCTCCGAGGTGGCTGCCCGCATAGAGCAGGCCGGACGTGGCGGGGCGCTCGCCGGCATGGCAGAGGCGGTCGTGGCGCTGACCGACGAGGTCGACGAGGCGCTTCGCCGTCTCCACGACGCCACGACCTGAACGGCCTCACCTCACTCACCTCACCTACCACCCCGGCGCGTGCCCAGGAACTCGCGTGCCTTCGAGGGAACACCGCTTGACCGGACTCAGGACTCTGTGTAATGATGTAATGCATGAAACGACAGCGGGCATCGAAGCCTGGGACACAGCACGAAGAGATCTCGGAATGGTTCGCAGCCAAGGTCCCCGAGACCTGGTTCGACAGGCTCGAGGTGCAGTCCGACAGTGACGAGATCCTCGTCGTCGTCCGCCGCAAGGTGAGCTGGGGTGTTCGCCAGAACGACCAGACGTGGCTCTTCACCCACCTCACCGTTCCTGTCATGACCAGACTGCGCCTGCCCGAGAGACGCGTTCTCGACACGCTCGTCGAGGGTGGAGTCGCCCGCTCGCGCAGCGAGGCCCTGGCCTGGTGCGTCCGGCTCGTCCGCAAACACGAAGCCGACTGGATCTCGGACCTCCAGGAGTCGCTAGTCAGAGTCCGCGAGGTCCGCGCCCAGGCCCCGGACGCCTGAGAGCCGCGGGTCAGCGCAGGATCTGCGTGGCCACCACCGCCACTATCGCGGCGAGGACGAACCACCGGATCAGCGCCTGGCCCTTGGTGATCGCGACGTGCACACCGATCTGGGACCCCACGACCGTGCCTATCGCCAGAACGAGTCCCGGCAGCCAGCGCACGTCACCTGCGACGACGAAGACGACGAGCGCCACAGACGTCAACGAGCCCACGATAACGAGCTTCAGCGCGTTTGCCCTCACGAGGTCGTAACGGAGCATCCCGCTCAGGATCCCCAGGAGCAGGATCCCGATGCCGGCCTGGAGGAAGCCGCCGTAGATGCCCGTGGCTAGGAGCGCCGGCCAAGCCAGGGGACGCTCTTTGATGCTTCTCGTCTCGGTCCCAGCCGGCGGGGCCACGACACCCGGCTTGAGGGCGAAGAGGAAACCCATTGCCACCATCACAGCGAGGAGGACCGGCTTGAGGATGTCCTCGGGAAGGGATGCTGCCAGGACCGCCCCCAGGAGGCTCCCGACCATCGTGGGCAACACGATCGAGACCACGGCCTGCGTGTCGAGCAGGTCCCGGCGATGGAACCCGGCGGCCCCTGCCGCCGACTGTGCGAGGACACCGATCCTGTTGGTGGCGTTGGCGACACCTTCCGGAAGGCCGACGAGGATGAGAGCAGGCAGCGTCAGGAGCGACCCGGCCCCGGCGATCGTGTTCACGACCCCGGCGACGACGCCGGAGGCCAGGAGCACGAGGAGCTGCCACCAGGACATGGTCCGCAGAACCGCTCAGGCCGACTGGCCCGCCACCGTCTGGTGGAGGATCCGAGCCGTCGTCTCGACCATGTCGCGCCAGGTGACCTCGGTCCGCTCGAGCTGGTTGTGATATGCCCCGATCCGCTCGAGCATCGCCACTAGCGCTGCAGCGGCCGCGTACGGCTGGATCTCGAGCGGGATCCAGCCTTCGTCGTGCGCGTGTTGGAGCCGGTCGCACATCGCGTCCGTGAGAGGCTTCAACGTGGCCATCCTCGCTGCGCGGAAGCGCTTGTCGCCCTCCTCGGCGGCGAGGTTCCGCACTCGCAGGATCGCGTAGTGCCTGTCCCAGTAGTCGAAGAAGGCCTTCACGACCTTTCGCGCCCTGTCCAGGCCAGCATCCCCGGCCCAGTCGCCCTCGATGTGCTCGACGATGGGCGGGATGTCCGCCGTGGCATCCTCGGCGACCGCAAGGACGGCCTCCTCGACGTTTGTGAAGTACTGGTAGAACGTCGCAGGCGACGTGCCGACCCGCCGGGCGATGTCGACTACACGGAGCTCGCGCAAGCCGGTTTCGCGCAGGAGCTCCTCGGTGGCATCGAGGAACCGGCGTCTCGTCCGCAGCCCACGCCGGCCGAGCGGACGGCCGTCCTGGGCCACGGCATGGGCTGCCGCTTCACCTCCGATATCCTCGGCCTCTGCAGATCTCACGACCCGTCAGAATAGCTGTCGCAGGGGGCGTCCCTGGGAGTCGAACCCGACCGCGAAGGGCTCGGCACACGCTGGAATCTGACGGATCGTCACATTTACACTCACCCCCATGGCCGATCGCCCCTTTCCCCTGTCCGGCGTGAGGATCGTCGAGAGTTCTCTGCTCGGCCCCGCCGGGATCACCACCCATCTCGTCGATCTCGGGGCGGAGGTGGTCAAGGTCGAATCCCCCACCGGCGACTACGTCAGGGAGATGACGTGGCCGATCATCGAGGGAACTTCGCTCATGCACCTTCACCTCAACCGGGGAAAGCGCAGCATCGTGCTCGACCTCAAGTCGGAGCAGGGGGTGGCCGTATATCGCGAGCTCGTCGCCAAGTCCGACGCGGTCGTCGAGGCGATGCGCCCCGGTACGCTCGAACGCCTCGGTCTCGGGTACGACAGCCTGCGCGACGTGAACCCGCGCATCGTGATGTGCACGATCTCCGGCTACGGCGCAACGGGCCCGTACAAGGACCTCCCGAGCCACGGGATCGCGTACGACGTGTGGGCAGGGCTCGTGAACCCCGCGTACGACGACGACGGCTTCTGCTACATCCCCGAACACCCCTCCATGGGAATCCACGCCGGGCCCCTGATGGGTGCCCTCGGGCTTCTCGCCGGGATCATCCGGGCACGCGAGACCGGAGAGGGATGCCGGATGGAGCTCGCCCAGTCCGACGCCGCCGC
>QWHP01000023.1 GCA_021404985.1 Actinobacteria bacterium ATB1 | reverse complement strand
GCCGGGGAGCCTGAGCGCCGAGACGAACACGGTCGGACCCACGGTTGCCGCTGTCGTACGCCACAGTGGGAGCTCGTGCTGGTCGCTGGAGCTCAAGTTCAACTCCAAGCACTCCTCCAGCGACACGTTCTGCGCGGGTCCGGGGTCCCTGAACACATCGGGCGGGACAGCGGATTCCATCTCCTACGGCCAGAAGGTCCACAACGAGGTCAAGTGCAACCCGGCCGTCAACCGCGTGACCCCCGGGATGGCTCCCGGCGCGAGCTGGCAGGGGACGTGCACGATCTCGACCTCGGGTGCTGCTTCGAGCACGTCGACCTCGAACGAGACGTGGTCGTTCGTCGGTGTCGAGAGCGTCGCGGGGACGCCGGCCTGGCATCTTCGCGGGCAGACACAGTCGAGCGGCGGCTCGAACGGAACCACCGATCAGCACGTCTGGTTCTCCCAGACGAACGGCATGGTCCTCAAGTTCCAACGCAAGGTCGGCATGACCAGCGCCGTGCCGGTGATCGGCAACATCGTGTACAGCGAGGAGATCGGCGGGACGATCAAGTCCCTGACCCCCCAGACCTGACCCCCCAGACCTAAGGCCGCAACCGCGGACGATCAGGCGCTCGCCAGATGCGGCCGGCGAAGGTCGAAGTAAGCGACGTCCGTCATCACGTCCTCCCACTGGGCGATCTCGGACTCCAAGTCGGACCTCTCGCCCATCGCCTTCTCCCCCGCCCGCGCGGCGGCCTCGTCCGTGAAGTAGGCTGCCTCCGTGAACTCGCCGTTCCCGTACCAGCAGCGAACGGATCCGATGAGACCCGTGTGTATCTCTCTGAGGATGGGCTCGAACTCCTTTTCCATCCGCGCCAGGTCTGCTCGGCGCGACGTGGCGCCCTGCATCACCTGGACGAAGCCGGCATCGTCGGACCCGCCGTCGAACAAGGTCTCGACGTCCTCGCTTTCGTGGAAGTCGGGATCCCCGTCGAAGCACGCTGCCGTTGCCGCCCACCACGCGTCCTGCTCCGGACGCTCGCTGTTCGCCTTGGCGGCAGCAGCGGACTCGAAGCGTGCCAGCAGGATGGCGTGTCCGTCGTCGGTCACGCCACCGGTCGACCCAAGCCAGCCGACGGCACCCGGTGCCAGCTTCTCGAGCCACTGGTCGAGCTGGGAGAGGAGACCCTCGCCGTTCGCGACGCGGCCTTGGATTATCTGTACGAACATGACGAACCCCCCGGTTCTCACGGTTCATCTCTTGTATATGAGCGTCCGCCCACATCGTAACGCCCTCGCCGTCTCACGTCATGGCGGTCTCACGCCCGGTCGCGTGCGGGCGACGGTGCCGCTCGATAGGGTGACGCCGTGCACCACCGGGAGGGCAGTCATGCCGAAAACCAAGGACGCTGCCGCGGAGTTCCCGGCAAAGAAGCGCATCGCGGTCACGGGCGTCTCGCGTGACCCTCAGGAGCACGGTAGCAACACCGTCCACAAACGCCTGCGTGAACGGGGCCGCGAGGTCGCGTTGAGCTTGGCGATCCTCCTCGCCGGTTCGCAGGCCTCTTCGTCGCAGGGGAGACGTTCGACAACCCGGACGGATGGGCCGCGGGTGCACTCGTGTGCCTGTGGCTCGTTCCGACGGCGACCCTCGTCGCAGTCGCCTGGTGGTGGCCGCCGGCCGCCTCCGGGAAAGGGCAGCGAGCGTCACAGCCGTTGTCGCGTCACCGACCGCCCTGATCGGTGTCCTCTTCGTGGCAGCGGGGAACCTTCGGCGCCGTCGAGCCGATCACGACCCAGCGCAAGTTCAACGTGAATGAGACAAGGCCTCCGTGTTCCGTGAGACGGTATGGTGTGGCGTGCGGCTACAGGACAACCTGATCCATGCAACACCGCGACGAGTTTCGCAGCATCGATGAGCAGGCCTGGTTCCTCCAGCACCACGAAGAGGCTCTGGGCACTGTCCGCAGGCTGTGGAAGACGGTCGGCCAACTGGACGGTGGCCTGACCGCCGGCCAGTCGACGGATGACCGGGTTCTCGTCGCCTTCGCCCTCAAGTATGAAGCGCAGGGCGGCTTGGTCGCGGAACTCGGTGACTTGCAGGACTGTCTCGGTGAGGACTGGCTGGAGGCCTCACCGAGGCTCAGGAGCCTCGACGCGAAGCTCGCATCGCTGAAGGACTTCGTCGAGGAACACCTCTGGGAGATCGTCCACGCGAGGTACGCCGAGCCGGAGTTCGCCGTCGATGCCCTGATGCGCTTCAGGGCCACGGCGGAGGAGCTCCAGTCGATCATCGACGACTGCACAGCCGGGCTCGTGCATCGACTCACCGTCACCGACACCGGTGCCGGATAACTGAGCGACGAGCTCTCGAAACTCGGACTGTCTCTCGTCACCACTGCCGGCCGACGCGTGATCAGCCGGTCCGATCGCGGAAAGGACGGGGGCGATCGCGGCGAAAGCCCTCGAAGATCGCGTCGAGGGCAAGGTCGTCGTAGCTGCCCCGCTGTCGCACGTACTCCATGTGAGGATTCCCCGCGACGTCGAAGGGGTGCAGAAGTGCATCCTGCGTCCCGTCGAAGTCGAGCACCTTGACCCCGAAGCGCTCGCACGCTGGTCGGCAGGATCGCCCGTCGTCGGGGCCGGCGCTGGTGACAACGCCGGTGTTGGCGAGCACCTCCTTCACGAAGCCGGCCACCTCGTCGCTGTCGGAGTCGATGAACCACGTGGGATCTGTGAGGAGCTCATGGTCGTTCCGGCTCCGGCTGGGCTCCGATGGTCGCATGGCTGCCTCGATGGTGGAGGCGTACGCGTCCCGATCGGCACGACTCCTCCTGCGCCACGATCTCGCAGCACCGAGCCGGGGCGAGCGAGTGGTTCCCACGGATCGAACGCAGGTCTCCCGTGACGGGACTCGACACCGCTGAGGCCCTGCGTCGCACGCGCAAGGAGCGGGATGAGCAAATGGCCCCTCGTCGTCGTTGACGCGTCGGCCCTGGCCGCGTTGATCCGCCAGGACCACTACGCACAGGCAGTGCGCCAAGCGATCGGTGACGCCGAGATGGTCGCGCCCGACCTCGTCAATCTCGAGGTGCTCTCGGTCCTGCGCGGAGACGAGGCGAGGGCGGACATGTCGCAGCGAAGGGCCGCGACAGCCGTGACGGATCTCTCGGACGCACCGCTACGCACCGTCGGCACGAATTGGCTGATCGAGGGCATCTGGTCGCTGCGCAAGAATCTCACCACCTACGACGCTGCGTACGTGGCCTTGGCCAAGAACTTGGGCTGCCCATGGTCACCACGGACGAGCGACTCGGAAAATCGCCCGGCAGCGCCGACGTGAGCGTCATCCTCGTGCGCTGACCTGGACGGTCGGGAAACGAGGCGGGTCAGAGGCGATTCAGACGCGACTCAGAGGTGACTCAGACGCGCTCGAGGATGGACGCCGTCGCGAGCGCGCCGCCGCAGCACATCGTGATCAAAGCGAACTGCTTGTCGCTGCGCTCGAGCTCGTGCAGCGCCGTCGTGATGAGACGGCTGCCGGTGCAGCCCACCGGGTGACCGAGGGCGATCGCGCCGCCGTTCACGTTCACCTTGTCCATGTCCGCCTTGTGCGCCCGTGCCCACGACACCACGACCGAGGCGAAGGCCTCGTTGATCTCCACGATGTCGATGTCGGCCATCGTCATGCCGGCACGGTCGAGCACTCGGGACGTCGCCGCGATCGGACCGTCGAGGTGGTAGTAGGGATCGGAGCCGATGAGCGCCTGCGCGACGAAGCGGGCACGCGGCGCCAAGCCCTCGGCCTTCGCCCGGGACTCCGACATCCAGAGCACGGCGGCGGCGCCGTCGGAGATCTGGGACGTGTTGCCGGCCGTGTGGATGTGTCCCTCGATGACCGGGTTGAGCTTGGCGAGTCCCTCCATCGTGGTCTCGCGCAGGCCCTGGTCACGCGCCACGGTCATCGTCTCACCCGTCGGTTCGCCGTCGGCGCCGAGGACCGGCGCCTCGACGGGCACGATCTCACGGTCGAAACGGCCTTCCTCCCAAGCACGGGCGGCGTTCTGCTGCGATGCGAGCCCGAGCTCGTCTATGTCCGTACGCGTGATGTCCCACTTCTCGGCGATGCGCTGCGCCGCGTAGAACTGGTCGGGCAGATCCCAAGGGAAGTCGTCGGGCCAGCAGAAACCGGGGCCGTGCATCACCGTCGACCCGAGGGGGATCCGGCTCATCGTCTCGACACCGCAGCCGATGCCGACGTCGATGGTGTCGGTGGCGATCATCCCGGCGATCATGTGGTTCGCCTGCTGGGCGGAGCCGCACTGGCAGTCGACCGTCGTCGCGCCCACGTGATAGGGAAGGCCCGCGTACAGCCAGGCGTTGCGGGTCACGTTCATCCCCTGCTCACCGGCTTGGGAGACGCAGCCGCCGACGAGCTGCTCGACCTGGTCCGGTTCGATCCCGGCGCGCTTCACGACCTCGAGCTGGACGGTCGAGAGGAGCCGATTGGCGTGGTGGCCCGCAAGCCAGCCGTTCTTCTTCCCGATCGGCGTGCGCACCGCCTCGACGATCACCGGTGTAGCCATTGACCTGCCCTTCCATTGCGGATCCCCCGGTCGGCCCTCGGAGCCTCCCGTCCGCAGCCGTCTGGGACGACGTTACCGACACACGCTGTTACGGACCCAACCGGGGGCGGCTCGGGCCGGAGGGGCCGGGCGACCCTTTGCGCCGGTCGAACGCCGTTCCATACCCTCGCGCCGATGACCGAGCGCACGCCCGAATCCTTCGATCGGCTCTTCGCCGCAACCGATGCTTTGCGTGAGCTCATCAACCTCTTCACCGACCGCGACCTCGACGACGACCTGCTCGACGAGATCGCAACGGCAGCCAGGGACCTCTCGGCAAGAGCGGAACAGGCACCACAGTGGGACCGTCAGGCGGTGCTCCTCGCGGGCCTGCAATCGACGGACACCGAGGAGGGCCGGCGCGCCGGTTTCCCGTACCGGGCGATCGCCGGGGGCGCGAACCCCTGCGCCACTCCCATGACGTACGAGTTCGGAGAGGGTGTCGTGACGACGGAGGTGACGCTCCGACCCATGCACGGCGGAGCCCCGGGACGCGGCCACGGTGGCGTCCTCGCCGGGATCTTCGACGAGTTCGCCGGCGCTGCGCCCCACCTGATCGGGACGATCGCGGCGACAGCGCGGCTGACCGTGAACTATCGAGCCCCGATCCCGATCGGTGAGCCGCTCCGCCTCCGCGTCTGGGTTCACGGTCACGAGGGCCGCAAGATCTTCGTCCGCGGCGACGCGCACCGCGGGGACGACCTCATCGCCGACGTCGAAGCTCTGTTCATCGACATCGACTACCACGCGATCGACACGAGCGGCGCCGCCCGCCACTGATCACCCTCGGCGCATGCCGACCCGCAACCCACTCGCAACCCACGTGGGCAGATCCTGACACCACAGACGTGTCTCAATCCGCCCACGTCACGGCTCGGAAGGCGCGGCCTGCATGGCGGACCGGAGTGCCGCGGTCATGGCTTCCCGGAACGAGCGCATAGAGGGCGCCTTCGGGGCGAGGACGTCCGCACCGTGGAACATCCCTGCCACCTCGTGGAGCTCGCACTCCACTCCGGCAGCCTCCAGCCTGCGGGCGTAGTCGACGTCCTCGGGGTGGAAGAGGTCGAGGTCACCGACACCGATCCAGGCCGGGGGCAACCCCGACAGGTCGGAGCAGCGCGCGGCGGCCGCGTAGGGAGGTGCCTCACCACCCGGCTCGGTGCCGAGGTACGCCGCCCACCCGAACCTGTTCGACGCAGCCGTCCACACGAAGTCCCCGCGGTCCTCGTGGTCCGACCGGGCGGCAGTGCGATCGTCGATCATCGGGTACACGAGGACCTGGAACGCGATCGCAGGCCCGCCACGGTCACGTGCGAGCTGGCACAGCGCCGCAGCGAAGCCCCCACCGGCACTCTCGCCACCGACGGCGATGCGATCCTGATCGATCCCCAGCGTCTCCGCGGCGTCGTGCATCCATGTGAGCACAGTGTGGCAGTCGTCGAGGCCGGCCGGGAATGGATGTTCGGGAGCGAGGCGATAGTCGACGCTCACGACGAGGAGTCCGAGCTCGCCTGCGAACCTGCTGCACGTGGCGTGGCACTGCTCGGGGCTCCCGGCGACCTTACCGCCGCCGTGGATCCAGAGCAGCGCACCGCTCGGAGTCGACCGGCCGTCCTTCTCGTAGACCACAACGCCCACGTCGGGCCGGCCGCCGATGCCGGGCACCGTCCGCCTCTCGATTCGGACTCCGGCGGCGATCCGGGTCCGCCGCCGCCGCACGACGGCACGGAGGACCTCCAGGTCGGAGCGGCTGCGGACCGAGTACGGGAACCACAGGAGGGGACTGCGCAGATCCGGGGAGACGCGTGCGATGGCCTTGCTGCGTCGCCTCACACCCTGCGCCAGGGCCCGCCCGACGACCGCCGCCCCCACTGCCAGGATTCCGCGGGCGAGCGTGCGGCGCGCCGTCGTGTTCACTCGACACTCCACCGACGTCGGTGCTCCCCGGGTCCGAGCACGTCGCGTGTCCCGTCGGGCAGGACGAGATCGGCCTCGGTGCCCGGGGGGACGACCACGTCGAGCGTCCCCACTCCCGTTCCCGCTCCCGTTCCCGCTCCCGTTTCGGCTGAAAGGGACCACGCGACCTCGATCCTGCCATGGGGGGAGTCGTGGTGCGTCCGGGCGCTCTCGATGCCGCCGCCGGGCAGCGGCGCCACGGTGAACCGCCGGTAGCCGGGCTCACCGATCCGCAGCCCGGCGACGTGGCGGTGCAGGAACGAGATGACGGCACCCTTGCTGTAGTGGTTCAGCGAGTCCGCCACGGTCCCGTCCGGCCGGATCGCCTCCCATGCCTCCCAGATCGTGGTTGCGCCCCGGTCGACCATCGCGAGCCAGGACGGCTCGGAGTCCTGGAAGAGCAGATCGTATGCGACGTCGCCGTACCCGGCGTCGGCGAGGACCGGGAGAAGGAACGGCGTCGCGAGGAAGCCCGTACCGAGGTGGTTGCCGGCTGCACGGACGAGCGCGACGAGATCGGCAGCCGTTCGTTCGCGCAGCTCGTCCGGGACGAGATCGAACGCCAGCGCACGGACGAGGTTCGCCTGCGTTGCGGGCTGGACGCAGCCCGCGGAATCGACGAACTCCTTCTGCCAGGCGTCACGCACCTTCACCGCCAGGTCTGCGTACCGCTCGGAGGCGGCCGTGTCGTCGAGGAGCTCGGCGATCGCCGCGAGCTCCTTGGCCGAGCGGTGGAGGTATGCGGTCGCGACGGCTCCGTGGTCCTCCGTGAGGAGGGGAACGACGACACTGCCCGTGTCGACGCCGGGCTCGAGCCACTCGCCGAAGTGGAAGCCGCTGTCCCAGATGTAGGACTCGTGCGGCAGAGGGTCGGGCCGCGCCTCGGCCCGCGAGGGATGCCGTCCCGACGCTGCGCGTCCGGCTGCGAAGTTCACCCAGCGCTGCATCGGCCCGTAGAGGCCGGCGAGGATGTCGGTGCATCCCGTCGCGAGGTGGATCTCCCAAGGGACGTGCACGACGGCGTCACCCCAGCCAGCCGATCCCTGGATGTCCCGCCAGAGGTCCGGCGCCTCGCTGTCCATGTCGTGGGGATCCGGGACGATGTTGAGGACGGTACCGTCGGGCCTCTGATCGGCAGCGAGATCGAGGAGCCATTTCGTCGAGAAGTCCGTCACGTCGTACAGGTAGGCAGCGGACGCGACGAAGAGCTGCCAGTCGCCGGTCCAGCCCGAGCGTTCCCGCGTCGGACAGTCGGTCGGGATCTCGCATGCATTCGTCCGGAATGCCCAGTCGGCTACACGGTGCAGCCGGTCGATTCGCTCGTCCGAGCACGCGAAGTCGCCGATGCGAGCGAGGGCGGTGTGGACGACGACGCTGCTGATCGCAGCCGGATCGAGAGGACCCGGGAGGCCCTCGACCTCCACGTACCGGAAGCCCTTCGTGCTGTGGCGGGGCTCGAACACACTCCCGTCCCCGGCCGAGACCACCACGTCCGTCTGGAAGGGAACGACCCCCTCGCGCTCTGGTGCGAAGACGCTGTGCTTCACGTTCTCCTGCGTGACGCCACCGGAGGGATCGAGGGCCTCCCCGTAGATGACCGTGATCGTCGTTCCCTCGGGCCCGAGGTCGTCGAGGCGGATCCAGCCGTTGCTGTTCTGGCCGAAGTCGACGACGTGCCGGCTCGGTGCGAGCTCCGTGACCGACACAGCGGGGAGCTCCTCGATCCGCCTCACGGGAGGGCCGATCGTTGCGCAGAGGATCTCGAAGCCGTCGTCCGTGACACGGACGGGGTCCCAGCCTGTGCGGTCGGTGCCCGGTTCCGCCCAGCCCACGACACGGCGACGGAGGTCGTGCACCTCGCCTGCGACGAGGTCGGCAGCGAGGATGTGGCTTTGAGTCGACCGCCACGTGCCATCCGTGCCCACGACGACGACCTCGCCGGAGCGCAGCCGGACGTGGAGCTCGGCGAGGAACGCGGTCGTGCTCCCGTAGGAGTCGATCTCGCGTGCGATGCCGTGCTGGCCCCGCCACCAGCCGTCGCTCAGGATCGCCCCGAGCGCGTTCGGGCCTTCCGTAACGAGGCCCGTGACGTCGAACGTCTGGACCTGCAGGCGCTTGCGGTATGCGGTGAACCCGGGGGTCAGCTCGCGGTCCCCGACGCGGGTGCCGTTGAGATGGGCCTCGTAGATGCCGTGTGCACTGGCGTGAAGCGTTGCGGACTCCACCGGCGCTGCGACCTCGAACTCGCCTGCGAGATGGTATGCGGGGCGGCGGAGCTCCGGGACGTCTGCACCCTCGATGGGTTCCACCCATCGGGCGACCCAGCGATCCGGAGCGGGGAACGCGTGTGTGACAGTGTTCACCTCTGACTTCAAGGCTCTGACTCCATGGCTCGCTCCAAGGCTGGGGATGAAGGGATGTCCGGGTTTGCGGGGGCGGTCCGGTCGGCCCGGCAGCAGGTGACCGAGGCTATCGGGCGGGTGCCGGGCGCACCCGCTGCACGTGGGGTGTCAGCGAAGTCCAGGGAGGAGGAACTCGCGGATGAACTCGGCTGACTGCTCCGAGTCCTCGATGTCGAAGGTGACCGAGGGTGTGGCGCTCACCGAGAACACCATGCGCGTGATCCACTCCGCCGCGCGCAGAACGTTCAGGTCAGCCCGGACCTCGCCGCGGTCCCGGGCCGCCTCGATCAGCGGCACGATCGCGTGCATGGCCATGCCGAGCACCTGGCGCCCCTCGGTCGTGACCGCCCTGGCGAGCCAGTCGGGATCGGCGAGACGCATCGCGGCGCTGATCGGGTCCTCGCGCACATAGTGGATGGTTAGGCGGGCAACCTCCTCGATCTGGGCGGAGAGGCCTTCGAGTCCCGCGGTCTGGCGCATGATCTCTTCTATGTAGACCCGCGACCTCGACGCGACGACTTCGTTGAAGAGAGCCGACTTGTCTGGGAAATGGCGGTAGACGCTCCGGCGCGAGAGCCCGGCTTCGCGGGCGATGTCCTCCATCGAGGTCTTCTGGAAGCCGAAGCGGGCGAAGCACACCTCGGCCGCCTCGAGGATCCGCCCGGCGTTGGACACCTGCTCGTCGGCGTCGCCGGCGTGCTCGGCGTCCTCTGCGCCCGGCGCTGGACCGCCGGACTCCTCGTCTGTGCGCATCGTCTCTGCTCCCGGCATTCCGGCGCGAGAGTATACGATCTCCGTCGCATTTGCACACTGCACGAATTCTGTTATCCTGTGTCAGCGCAAGCGCTGCTTGTCCGCCCCACGGCCTCGAAGGAGCCTCCGTGCAAAAGACGTACGACGCGATCGTCATCGGGGCGGGCCACAACGGGCTGTGCCTCGCCGCATACCTGGCACGTGCGGGACTCTCCACCTGCGTCGTGGAACGCCGCCACGAGGAGGGCGGGGGCGCCAACACCGAGGACCCCGTCGTCCCGGGCTTCCGTTTCAACCTCCACGCGAACTACATGGAGTTCTTCGACATCATGCCGATGGTCGAGGACTTCGGCCTCGAGAACTGCGGGCTGCGTTCCATCACGCCCGAGAACCAGGCCGGGATCGCGTTCTCCGACGGGCGTCCGCCCATCGTCCTGCACCGCAAGGACCTCCTCGACAGGACCCACGCCAGCATCGCCCGCTACTCCAAGACGGACGCCGACACCTACGTCGAGATCCAGAAGCGGACCATGGACTTCGGGCCGATCCTCGGCTTCGGGATGTACTCGCCTCCTTTCGAGGGGATGGCCGAGGGTCAGGCCATGCTCCTAGAGCAGATGTTCGGGGACATGGGCGTGACGGCCAGGGACGGCGTGAAGACGCCGAAGGTCATGATCGACGAGCTCTACGAGTCCGACGAGATGCGCACCCTCCTCTACCGGGTGAGTGTCGAGTTCGGCGTCGGGATCGACACCGCCGGGTTCGCGGGGATGATCCTCACCGCCCTGCCGTGGATGATCGGCTGCTGGCGCCTCGCCAAGGGCGGGACACACACCCTTGCGAAGGCGATGACGCAGGCCTGCTACGCCCACGGCGTCGACCTGATCGAGAACACCGAGGTCGAGAAGATCATCGTCGAGGACGGCCGAGCGGTCGGCGTCGTGGCCCGCGGCTCCGAGATCCGGGCGGACAAGTGCATCGCCACGAACGCCGACCCCAAGCAGACGCTCCTCGACCAAGTCGGTGCCGAGCACCTCCCGGCGAACTGGGTGCGCCGCGCGAAGAACTTCCGCCACGGCCCTAGCCACGTGCTCGCCACGCCGATGTTCTGCCTCTACGACGCTCCCGACTACAAGTCGGCCCGCTGGGACCCCGACATCAACATGACCCACTACACGGTCGTCGGCTACGACACTCCCGACGAGGCCCTGCGCTACATCCGCGACGCATACTCGGGGACGCTTCCCGCTCCTGCCGCGGGCACGTGGGTGAACAGCCTCTGGGACCCCTCGCAGGCCCCGCCCGGCCGTCACGCCGCGACGGGCTGGTACTTCTTCCCGCAGGCGAGCGCCCTCACGGCCGACGAGTGGACCGACGTCCGCGAGACGTTCAACGACCGCTTCCTCACACGCTGGACCGAGTTCGCACCGAACATGACGCGTGACAACGTCATCGCCGACGCGCTCTACACACCCGACCAGATGGAGCGGAAGAACTACATGTGGGAGGGGGACTTCTCCAACGGCGAGATCTCTCTCGACCAGATGTACGCGAACAGACCGTTCCCGGAGGCGTCCGACTACCGGCTACACGTGGACGGCCTCTACCTGTGCGGACCGTCGGCATATCCGGGGGGCGGCATGCACGCCGCGGCGGGATACAACGCGTACAAGGTGATCGCCGAGGACCTGGGGCTGCCGAGTCCCGTCGTTACCGAGAGGGGATACTGAATGTGCGACGCACGAACGAACGAAGGGGCGTCCTCCGTCCGGCGGGGTGGGTGAGATGGCACTGAACGAGACCTACGACGCGATCATCGTCGGGGCCGGGCACAACGGCCTCTGTCTCGCCGCCTACCTGGCACGTGCCGGCCTCTCGACCTGCATCCTGGAACGCCGGCACGAGGAAGGCGGGGGCGTCAACACCGAGGAGGCCGTGCTCTCGGGCTTCCGGCACAACATGCACGCCTCCTACATGGAGTTCTTCGACATCATCCCGATGATCCCGGACTTCGAGCTCGAGAACTCCGGGCTCCGCTCGCTCACCCCCGAGAACCAGGCCGGCATCGTGTTCTCGGACGGGCGCCCGCCGATCGTCCTGCACCGCAACGACCGTCACGAGCTCGACCACGCCAGCATCGCCCAGTACTCCAAGGCGGACGCCGACACCTGGATGGAGCTTAAGAAGCGCACGCTCGACTTCGGCGACATGCTGGCGATCGGCATCTACAACCCGCCGGATGCCGAGACCTTGGCGATGCAGGGGATGCTGCTCGAGGGCATGTTCGGCGACATGGGAGTACGCGCCCACTTCGCGACCAAGACCCCGAGAGCGGTCATCGACGAGCTCTACGAGTCCGACGAGATGCGCACGCTCCTCTACAGGACGAGCGTCGAGTTCGGGGTGCCGCTCGACCAGGCCGACACCGGCGGCCAGATCCTCACGTCGATCCCGTGGCAGGTAGGCCGGTGGCGCATGGTGCTCGGCGGTTCGCACACGCTCGCGAAGGCGATGACGCAGGCCTGCTACAAGGAGGGCGTCGAGCTCATCGAGAACACCGAGGTCGAGAAGATCCTCGTCGAGGGTGGTCGCGCCGTCGGGGTCGTGACCCGGCGTGGCGAGTTCCGGGCCCGCAAGCTCGTCGCGTGTAACGCCGACGTCCAGCAGGTGCTCGTCGACCTCGTCGGACCCGAGCATCTCGACCCGCTCATCTACAAGCGGGCGAAGGACTTCCGTTACGGTCCCAGCGGCGTCCTCGCGACACCTGCCCTGTGCCTCTACGACCCGCCTGCCTACAAGTCGGCACGCTGGGATCCCGACATCGACCGCTGCTTCTACACGGTCGTCGGCTACGACCAGCCCGAGGACGTGTTGCGCTACATCCATGACGCCCACGGTGGGCGTCTGCCCGAGCCGGCGGCGGGGACATGGGTGAACACGCTCTGGGACAGGTCCCAGGCGCCGCCCGGACGGCATTCGGCGACCGGATGGTTCTTCTTCCCGATGGCGTCGTACTTCAGCGCCGAGGAGTGGGCGGAGATCCGCGAGACCTACATGGAGGACTTCCTCGCCGTGTGGGGGGACTTCGCCCCGAACATGACCCACGACAACGTCATCGCGATGAAGCTGTACACACCGGACCTCATGGAGCGGAAGAACCTCATGTGGGAGGGGGACTGCCTCCTCGGCGAGATGTCGACAGACCAGATGGGCGCGAACCGCCCCTTCCCGGAGGTCTCCGACTACCGGCTCTCGATCGACGGTCTCTACAACTGCGGGCCGTCGGGCTACCCGGGCGGCGGCGTGCACTCCGCACCCGGCTACAACGCGTACAAGATCATCGCCCAGGATCTGGATCTCCCTGCTCCTGGGCCCGAGGGAAGGGCTTACTGAGATGCCTGACATCTACAC
>QWHP01000461.1 GCA_021404985.1 Actinobacteria bacterium ATB1 | reverse complement strand
TTCGTGTCGACCTGCTCACGAGCAGGTACAGTGCTACGCGGCACAACGACCGGAATGCTGCGGAATGGCCGCCCCATCCCGCCCGTTTCCTCGCTGCATGCCTGGCGGCTTGGGCGGATACGGACGTGCAGGATCAGGAGACACTCGACGTCCTGCGACTGATCGAGTCTGCTGCCCCACCGGACATCTCGGTGTCCGCACACTGCGACCGCTCTGTCGTGACACATTACGTCCCGGTCAACGATGTGCGTCCAGCCGCGAATGTCGCCAAGGTCTACACGGACTTGGTCGACGCAGAGAAGATGTCACAGGACGATCCGCGCCGGGAGAAGTCGATCGAGAAGACCCGCTTGGCTGCCCGCGAGAGGTCCACCAAAGAATCGGCTCCGAAATCCAGTGACTCGGTGACCGATGCCTTGAAGTTCATCCCCGCCGAACGCGACAAGCAGGGGCGAGCATTCCCTACCGTCATTCCCGACAGGCCAACGTTCTGGTTCACTTGGCCTGACGTCAACCTCGCTGACATACAGGTGAGTCTCCTCGACACGCTTCTGTTGCGAGTAACGAGAGTTGGGCACTCCTCGACACTTGTCGCTTCATGCGTGGAGCAGCAGCCTCCCGAACCGACCCACCGCCCAGATCCCTCTGGGGACCTCGTCCTGCGGATCCCGCGGGCGGGTGTGATCGACCGCTGGATCAGCGATCACGCAAGTGCACCCAACGCCGACTCGCGTGTACTCGTAAGCGGCAGCACCCGGTACGCACAGGTGGTCTCACCACCCGACGAGAGTCAGGCGGAACGACCGCGGGCAGACTCGGTGTTTGGTCGTGACTGGTTCATATTAGAGCGGGTAGGGCGCACGCGAGTTGGCCCGGGTCGTCTGCTCGATTTGGCCAGGTCATTCAAAGCCGCCGTGATGGCCCACGCCACCACCGACAGCGAGCTGATCACAGGACATGTGCCGAGGCGAGGCAACGGACTGGACGACACGGAACCTACGAGAAACCCACACTTGGCCTATGTCCCCCTGCCCTTTGTCGGTCATCCACACGCGGACGGGAGCGCCTTGGGTCTGGCGATCATCCCGCCGAGAGCGGCGAGCGATGGTGCCATGCGCCCTCTTCTCGAGGCACTGGGGAGTTGGGAGAGCTCAGTCGACGGTGCACCGCTGCAAGTGAACCTTCCAGGTGGTGTCACATTGAGTTTTCGCCGCATCCTGGGTCGCCCGGGGCTTTCTAATCTGAAGCCAAGCACCTGGTGTCGCCCTTCTCGATCCTGGATTTCGGTCACACCCGTGGCGCTGGACAGAGTGCCCGGCAACATGCACGACAGGGACCCCGCGAAGCGGGCTGCCGCCTTCGCGGAGGCACGGGCGGTCGTAAGTACATCCTGCGAACGCATCGGTCTGCCTCCACCCGTTGACGTCACGATCATTCACGGCAGCCCCTACGCCGGAGTGATGCCACCGAGGTCATTCGGCAAGTTCAGGACCGGCGAAGGCAAGTTGCAGCGGATTCTTGTTCACGTAGGCCTTCGCTTCGACGAACCGGTCTCCGGTCCGGTCCTTCTCGGTGCCGGACGTTTCCTTGGGTATGGACTATGCCGACCGGTGAGCGAATGGGGTCACGATGCCTGAGCTGCACCCGTCGGACTTCGGCAACTTCGTGCGTGACGTGCACGGGTATGACCCCTACCCATGGCAGGAACGCCTACTTCGCGACGTTCTCGACAGAAAGTGCTGGCCGGATCTTGTTGACCTGCCCACGGGGTCTGGCAAGACGTCCCTTATCGACATCGCCGTGTACGCCCTCGCCGTCTCCGCCCAAGACTCGCTCACGACATGGACACCCCGCAGGATCATCCTCGTGGTCGATCGGCGGGTCGTCGTGTCCCAGGCGGCACGACACGCCGAGAAGATCGCGGACGCAATCCGTGCGAGAAAGTCCCGCACTCTCGACAACGTCGCTGCTGCACTCGGCCGCCTCGGGGATGGTGACAACAACCCCCTCCTGACCGCAGAACTGCGCGGTGGAATGATCACAGACGACGCATGGACACGCCGCCCCGACCAAGCCGCTGTCCTCACCTCAACCGTGGACCAAATCGGCTCGAGGCTCCTGTTCCGAGGATACGGAGTGAGCAAGGGTATGCGTTCCGTCCACGCTGGGCTGCTCGGGGCCGACTGCCTGTATCTGCTCGACGAAGTCCACCTGTCCCAACCCTTCAAGCAGACACTTCATGCGATCCGGCGACTCCAAGCTGAACCAGAGTTGGGGAACTTTCCGCCGGCCATCCACGCCGTCGAGGTGTCTGCCACCCCCGTGAACTCGGACCGCACCACGGATGGAAGGGAACCGTGGGTCTTCAGGCTAGAAAGACCAGATCTCGAGGACCCGCGAAGTGCTCGCCTCGTACAGGTACTGGAAGCAGCGAAGCCGACAACACTTAGG
>QWHP01000460.1:1880-6125 GCA_021404985.1 Actinobacteria bacterium ATB1 | reverse complement strand
GGCCAGCAGTCACGACACGCACGTCGATCTCATCGTGGTCGGCGAGGAGCCTGAGGAGCTCGGCGCCTGTGTATCCGCTTGCGCCGATGACGGCCGAAGGGATGGGCATCCTGGCAATATACGGATCAGTGCATGATCATGCAACCGATTTCACGCGGTCGTCAGGACTCAGCGAAACCCAGTACGGAGACCTCGTAGGAGTACACGGTCACGTTCGCCACCTTCTTGGTCTCGAGAAGGGGGAAGTCCGTCGCAGCCTCGTAGAGCCACGACTCCTCCTGCGAGGCCACGCCCGCCTTCAACGCCTCGAAGGCGGCAGGGGCGTTCTCGGTGCACTCGGCGTAAACGTCGCGGCACGCGATGTCGGCGACGACCTTCCACCCGAATGTCTCGTGGCCGGCCACCTCGGGTCCGTCGAAGCGGTCGGACGGGCGGTCCTTCTCGAGTGTGTCGAGATCCTCGGCAGGTCCGCTCACGTAGGGAGGAAGGGAGTCGTTCGTGTCCAGGTTGCCCTCGGATGCCGTACCGGATCTGGTGTTCCCACTCAGAAGGACGTCGCCGTCCGCCTCGAGGTAGTCACCGGCTTTGAAGACCTGGCGCCCGAAGGTGTCGGATGCGGCGACAGAGGGGTCCGACGTGGCTTCGAGCTCGAGTCGCCAGTGCGTGTCGTCGAGGTAGTCAAGGTTCCAGTCGCGCTCGATGGGCTCGGCCTGTAGGGCTTGGGGTGTACCGGGCGGCAGCTCCGAGGTCGAGAACTCCGCGTGCAGGGCCGGATAGGGACCCGAGATCGGAACTGTGACCGCGGCCGTCGTGGCGGCAGCAAGAACTGCGACGACGAGCAGGCACACGGCCAGCACGCGTCCGATCATACAGCGATGTCTCCTTGGCTCTGGACGGACGACGCAGAGGGTAGCGCCCGCCTCTCCCGGCAGGTGGGATCCGGTGGACCCGTCGCGGCTACTGTCCTCCCGATGACAGACAGAGTGACGATCGACGTGGGCGACGACGGAGTGGCAGACGTCCGCTTGAACCGCCCCGAGAAGCGCAATGCCCTCGACTACGGCATGTTCTCCGGGATACTCGATGCGGCGGCCAGCCTCGCCGCCGACCCGGCGGTCCGCGCAGTCGTGATCTCCGGTCAGGGCAAGGCGTTCTGCGCCGGACTCGACGTCGGGATCTTCGCCGGGACGGCCGAGGGACAGCGCTTGAACCTCTTCGATCGGACCGACGGGTCACCGGCCAACCTCGCGCAGCAGGCTGCATGGCGCTGGCACCTGATGCCGGTCCCGGTGATCGCTGCCGTACACGGACAAGCCTTCGGCGGCGGAATCCAGATCGCGCTCGGTGCCGACATTCGTGTCGCGCATCCCGAGGCGGCGTTCTCGGTGATGGAGATCAAGTGGGGTCTGGTACCCGACATGGCCGGTCCCCAACTTCTCACCCGTCTGGTGGGCAGCGATGTCGCCAAGGAGCTCACCTGGACGGGACGCATCGTCGGGGCCGAGGAAGCACAGCGCCTCGGCCTCGTCACGAGGGTCGTGGACGACCCACTCTCGGAGGCCCTCGAACTGGCACGCGTCATCGCCACCAAGAACCCCGACGCGATCCGCCTCGGCAAGCGACTGCTCGACGCGAGCTACGAGCTGCCCGATGCCGACGGGCTCAGGCTCGAGGAAGAGTTCCAGCGTGAGCTGATGGGGACCCCCAACCAGCTCGAGGCCGTACGCGCCAACCTCGAGAACCGGCCCCCGAGTTTCCAGGACCCTTCGGTGTGAGGGCTGGCCGAGGTCAGCGAAAGCAAGGCTCTTGTGTCCGGACTCCAGCGGCTCACCTCGGTAGACGTCGAAGAGGTCGACCACACGACAGAGGGACCCTGCTCCTTCGGCAACTGCCCCGGCGACGGCGCCCGCCGCCACGTCTTCGGCGACCACGAACGCGAGGTCGACCGCCGCTGCTGGATACGGTGACAGGGACCGGAAACGCTCTGCGTGCCCGGCGTGGGCGTGGAGCAGAGGATCCACGGAGATCTCGGCGACGAACGTGGCCTCGGGCAGGTCGAAAGCGGAAGCGACCGTCGGGTTCAACTGGCCGAATGTCCCCACAGCCTGGCCCGCGATCGTCACACCGGCAGACCGACCTGGGTGGAGCTCCGGTCCGACCCGGACCTCGGTGTCGATCTGCAGGTCCAGACCCATGTCCTCTGCCGTCGACTCGAGAAATCCCTTGAGGTCGTAGACGTCGTATTCCCTCGACCTTCCCCCGCCATGCACACGAGAGTCGAGGTCCGCACCGCAGTAGACCACGCCGAGCATGGTGCGTTCGAGGGGCAGTACCCGGTCCGAGCGCTCGAACACGGTGCCGATCTCGGCAAGCCGGACCGACCGCGCTCCCCTGGCAACGTTGTAGGAGGCGCTCTGGAGGAGGTTCGGCACGAGCGATGGACGCAGGTACCGGTTCTCCTCCTGAAGTGGGTTCAGCACAGAGACAAGCGCCCCGGGTACTTGGCCGGTCTTCTCGAGGAGCTCGTCGGACACGAACGTGGTCGTGAGGGCTTCGTGCGCTCCGGCAGAAAGAAGTGCAACACGCAAGCGGCGCTCGGCCTTCTGGATCGGCGTGAGGCCACCCACTCTGTCTCGTCCGCCGGGGAGTGTCCGTGGGACGTTGTTGTAGTTGTGGAGGCGCGCCACCTCCTCGACGAGATCGATCTCGCGCTCGAGATCCACGCGCCACGTCGGAATCCGGTAGAGGACACTCTCACCCCGGTCCTCGACGCTGTCGACCTCGATGCCGGCAAGCAGCTCCGTCATCTTGGCGGGCTCGAGGTCGGTCCCGAGAAGGGAGTTCACCCTTGTCGGCCGCATGTCGACGAGTCTCTGCTCCGGCTCGGCAATCATGACGTCGAGTACCCCGCGCCGAGCCGTGCCTCCCGCGTGCTCGACGAGCAGGGCGGCAGCCCTGAGCGCCGCGGCCTCGCAGACGCCGGGGTCGACGCCGCGTTCGAACCGGGCGGATGCCTCCGTCCGTAACCCGAGGCGCTTGGCGGTCCGCATGACCGAGGGGGCCGAGAAGTTCGCCGATTCGAGCAGGATCCTCCCGGTCTCCGGGCCGACCTCCGAGTTCTCACCACCCATCACGCCGGCGATGGCGACGGGTTTCTCGGCGTCGCAGATGAGAAGGTCCGATGTCGTGAGCTGCCGGACTTCACCGTCGAGTGTCGTGAGCGTCTCGCTTTCGCGGGCGTCGCGCACGACAATCGCCGGACCAGCAAGTCGGTCCAGATCGAAGGCGTGCAACGGCTGACCCCACTCGAGCATCACGTAGTTCGTGACATCCACGACGTTGTTGATCGGACGCATCCCACACGCGCGTAGCCGGGCCTGCATCCAGGCCGGCGAAGGACCGATCGTCACATTCTCCACCAGGGCTGCGACATACCTCGGGCAACGACGGTGGTCGTCCACCTCGACAGAGACTGCCTCCCCGATCGGGAGATCTCCTGCGTCGACCGTGCAGTCCGGCACGCGTAGAGGGAGGCCGAAGGCGGCAGCGACCTCGCGTGCGACTCCGACCATTCCCATACAGTCCGGCCGGTTGGGCGTTATCTCGAGCTCGATCACCGTGTCGGACAACCCGAGAACGTCCGCCACGGAGGTGCCCGGCGCTGCGGATCCGTCGAAGAGCAGTATGCCGCTGTGGTCGTCGCCGACTCCGAGCTCGTCCGCTGCGCAGAGCATCCCGTGCGACGTCACTCCGAGGGACTTGACCTCGCGCGCGTCTATGCGCATCCCGTCGGGCAGGACTGCTCCCGGCAGGGCAAGTGGCACCCGGTCGCCGGGACCGAAGTTGAACGCCCCGCACATGACCTCGCGCTGACCCATTCCGTCGTCGACGACCACGAGCTGGACCTTCTTCGCCCCCTCGATCTCGTGGCACTCCCTGACCTCGGCAACGACGACGTTGTCGAGCTTCGCGGGCCTTTCGATGTTCTCGACGATGAGTCCGAGGTCGTGGAGACGCCCGGCAAGCGTTTCGACGTCGGCGTCGACCGGTGTGAGCTCCTTCAACCAGGAGAGCGGCACTCTCATGCGAACTGCTCCAGGAACCGGATGTCGTTGCTGTAGAAGGTCCTGATGTCGTCGATGCCGTAGAGCAGCATGGCGACACGCTCGATGCCGAACCCGAAGGCGAAGCCCTGCCACACCTCGGTGTCGTATCCGACGTTGCGAAGCACGTTCGGGTCGACCA
>QWHP01000460.1:0-1874 GCA_021404985.1 Actinobacteria bacterium ATB1 | reverse complement strand
ATGCCGCATCCGGCGATCTCCAACCACCGGTCGCCCCACCAGACCTCGAGCCCGGCGGACGGCTCGGTGAACGGGAAGAAGTCGGGGAAGAGACGAATGTCGTACCCGGGCCCGAAGAACTCGTGGCAGAAGCGTTCGATCGTGCCCGCCATGTCACCGAAGGTGATGTCGCGATCGATGGCGAGACCCTCGACCTGGTGGAACTGGGCGCTGTGCGTAGCGTCCTGAGTCTCGTTCCGGAAGACGCGTCCCGGCATCACGTGGTAGATCGGGGGCTCGGTCACCTCCATCAGCCGGATCTGCACCGGCGAGGTGTGTGTGCGCAGGAGCGTCTGTGCCTCCCCCACACCTGCCTCGCCGCCGGACTCGACGTACAGGGTGTCCATGTCCGAACGCGCAGGATGCCAGGCAGGGATGTTGAGCGCCTCGAAGTTGTACCAGTCCGTCTCGACCTCGGGGCCCGACGCCACCTGATAGCCCATCGAGAGGAACACGTCGCACATCTCCTGGATGACCCTCGTTATGACGTGTCTGCGGCCGTGGCGGACCCGCCTGCCGGGCAGCGTGAGGTCGAGGCGCTCGGATTCGAGCATGGCGGCAGCACGTTCCCGCTCCAGTGCAGCGAGCCTCGAGTCGTACTCGGCCTCCACCCTGGCGTTCGCCTCGCCCAAGGCCTTGCCGAGCACAGGCCTGGCATCGGGAGGCGTGTCCGCCATCCCCCTGCGGATCTCGGTCAACCTCGACTTGCGCCCGAACGCCACTGCCCGTGCAGCGTCGAGAGCAGCCATGTCCTCGGCCGCGCGCATTGCCGCGATCGCCGCATCGGAGACGCTGTCGATCTCGCCGATGAGCGCGTCGATGTCCAAGGCAGTCACTCCGGGTTGCGAACCCCCGGAGTATAAGAACCGACCGGATCACCGGGCGACCTCGTTCTCAGGGGGGGTCAGGGGGAGCAGCAGGAAGTGTCCATCCGCCACTCTTGTCAGAGGGGGTTGGGTGGTGGGCCGGAGCGGATGGTCTTGCCGTCGGGCCTTGGGGTGAGCTGTACGGGTGATGACTTCCTCAGCCGCCGGGCAGCCGGACGGTGAACGTCGTCCCCGTCGAATCGGAAGAGGATGCCTCGAGCTTTCCGTCCTGGGCCTCGGCGAGGCCCTTGGATATGTAGAGGCCGAGCCCCGTGCCGCTGGGCCTCCCGGGACGCTCACGTCGCCAGTACTTCGAGAACAGCTTGGGGACGATCTCGTTCGGTATGTGGCCGTGATCGTGCACGCTGATCTCGACGTCCTCGGTCTCGAGCGCCTGGTGTGACGTCACCTCGATCGGCGCGTCGCCGTACTTGATGGCGTTCTCAACGAGGTTGGCGACGATCTGCAGGACCTTGTCCGGGTCGCCGATGACAGTGTGTGCCTCATCCACGGCGACGGCGATCGTGACGTCGTCGCCGCCTTCGACCGCGGCGCGCGCCTGGGACACGGCCTGTGACACGATGCCCTCCACGCTGACGTGTTCGCTCGCGAGAACGAGCCTCCCGGCCTCGAGCCGGCTCACGTCGAGAAGTTCTCCGACGAGTCTGGTCATCCGCTCTGCATCGAGCACGATCTGACCGAGCATCTCAGCACGCTGCGCCGACGAGATGGAGTCCCCTTTCCGGAGCAAGAGGGAGGCGAAGCCGCGGACCCCCGTCAAGGGGGCGCGGATCTCGTGTGCGACCGTCGCCACCATTCGAGCTGCGCCACTCTCGAGACGCCGGCCGGCGAGGTCGCGCAAAGCCAGTACTCCGCCGACGAACTCGTTCTCCTTGCGATGGATCATGACCGTGAGCGCGCACTTCACCATGCGTCCGCCCGCGTGCATGAGATCGACCTCGACCTGCG
>QWHP01000459.1 GCA_021404985.1 Actinobacteria bacterium ATB1 | reverse complement strand
AGATGCACGACGCTTCCCACAAGACCAGCGGGACCGGACGACTCGGCCTTGAGATAGTTCCCCGCGGTCCCGGTGAGCCGCGGACTCACCCGACCCGACACCGGATCTGCCTCACCGGCACGTTCGACGAGCACGTCCAGACGTCTCCCGAGGAAGCGGCGGGCAAAAGATTCGGTGAGCAGCCTGCCGGCATCCCTCATCCGCCGGGACCTCTCCTTCTTGGCGCCCTCGTCCACCTGGTCGACCATCGTGGCCGCGCGAGTGCCCGGACGGGGACTGTACCTGAAGACGTGCAGACCCGTGAGTCCGGACTCGGCGACAAACCGGAGGCCGCCCGCGAAACGGCTCTCGGTCTCGCCCGGGAAACCGACCATGACGTCGGCCGTTATGCCCACATCCGGTCCCAGCGTCTCGCGCACCCGCCCCAGCAAGGAGAGATACGAAGCCGTGTCATAGGGCCGGCCCATCATTGCGAGGATCATGTCGTCCCCGGCCTGCAGCGGGATGTGTAGGTGTCTGCACACCCGGGAGTCGCCTCCCACCACGTCGAGCAGCTCGTCTGTCACGGAGTCGGCCTCGATCGACGAGAGACGGAGCCACGGCAACTCGGGAACCTCGCGGAGGATCCGTCTCAGGAGCCCGGCGAGGCCGCTCGGATCGCCGCGGTCGACCCCATACCTGCCGAGATGAACCCCCGTCAGAGCAACCTCCCGAACACCCGCACGAACTTGTTCCCGTATGCCCGCCACCACCTCGTCGGGATCCCGACTCGAGAGGCCACCCCGCGTCGAGGGGATGACACAGAACGAGCAGCCGACATCGCATCCCGTCTGCACGGCGAAAGATCCACGCACCGTGCGAGGCGCAGGAAGAGCCGGCGGGGGGTCCGCGCATCTGACGCCGTCGAGGGCGAGCAGGGACCGCGCGAGATCCTGTTTGTCCTTGTTCGGAACGACTGAGACCACGCCCGGGATGCGGCAGTCCCCGGGTGCAGCCACTGCGTAGCAGCCCGTCACGATCACGCGCCCACCGCTGTCGGCGGCGCGCCGGATGAGCTTGCGCGACGAACGCGAGGCGTCCATGGTGACCGCGCACGTGTTCACGACTGTCAGGTCTGCATCCTCGTCCTCACCGCAGGGTGTCAGGCCCGAGGCCACGAGCGTACGGTGCGTCTCCTCGCTCTCCGCCTGGTTGAGCCGGCAGCCGAGGGTCAGGACCCGCACCTTGGTGGACCCGGACGCGTCCTGGGAATCAGACCGGGACGTCGGTGACACCCAACTCGTGGAGGCGCGACTCGAGCTCGTCGCTCGACATCTCGTACAGGCAGGCGAGAGCGCGCAAGTCGTCTCGTCTGATCGTGAGCACCCGACCGTTGAAGTCCTGTCGCTGGACCTGGATCATCGAGACGTAGCGACCCACGGGCTCGAGCTCGGATCCGTCGAGATCGTTCAGCCTCGTCAGGTCGAGCGTAACCCCCCCCGGGATGGGAACCTCTCCTCTGCGGACGCCGGGCTCCGCCGGCAGCAGTTGCTCGGCAGGCACGTCGTAGAACTGGGCGAGTTTGTGAAGCCTGGGCACCGAGATCGCACGTTCCCCCCGTTCGTATGCCCCGAGCACCGACGCCTTGAACTCCTGACTCGACTGAGCCTCGACATCCTGGAGGGACAATCCCTTCTGTTTGCGGATGTTGCGAAGCCTGTCCCCCACTCTCTGCGCGTAGGTGGTACTCAAGCGAACCTCCCTCTCGACCGCTCACGATAGCAATCGACCCCTCGAATGTCACGCTAGGTGGTCAGAGCCGCTTGGTGACTCGAGAGCCTCGAACCCGAACCTGTAGCTGCGCCCAATCTTGGCGGCCATGAACCCATGACCGCCATTCTCAGTCGAGTCTGGCGCAGCCTCCGGGCACCCGAGGAAAGATCGCGCTCTCGGGATGCCACCTCAGGCCAGGATCGACAGGGCCGCGCCCACGATTGCTGCGGTCTCGGTCCGTAGCACCGTGGAGCCCAAGCACCTGATGTCCCATCCGGCGCCCTCCGCCTCCTCGAGCTCCTCGTCGCTGAAGCCGCCTTCCGGGCCGACGGCGAGCCTTGCTGCGCGTCTCGCCCCCCAGTCGACCGAAGCCCCCGACGGGTCGAGCAGGACTCCCCGCCCAGCCGACAGGGCGTCCGAGATGGAGACGGGCACACCGATCGAGGGCAGCCACACACCTCTCGACTGCTCGAGCGCTGAACGGGCGATGGCCCTCCACCGGTCCACCTTCGCCCCGGACGTGGCACTCTCCCGGTGACGTACGGTACGCGCCGTGATGACCGGGGTGATCTCCGCGACGCCAAGCTCGGTTGCCTTCTCGACGACGAGGTCGAGCTTGCGCCCCTTCGAGACACCCGGGTGCAGGACCAGGTCCGAGGGGCGCGGGCTCCCTACCCACTCGGAGGTGATCCGGATCCCGTC
>QWHP01000458.1 GCA_021404985.1 Actinobacteria bacterium ATB1 | reverse complement strand
AGCTCCTCGGCGACGCCGGCCGCGACCCGACCGAGGCACCGGCGCTGACGCAGAGATTCGACGCCGTCCTGGCAGATGACTACCGGACGAACCCCCCGCGACCGCTCACCGGAGCGGTGGCGGCGTTCTCGGAGCTGCGCGCCGAGGGTGTCCTGATCGGCTTCACGACCGGGTTCACGCGGGCGGTCGCCGAGCTCATCCTCGCTTCCCGACCCTTCGGGCAGAGCTTCCGCCCTGACGTGCTCGTGGCGTCCGACGAGGTCGCCAGCGGACGTCCCGCGCCGGATCTGATCCACGAGGGCATGCATCGCCTGGACGTCATCGACGCGCAGGCGGTCGGGGTCGTGGGGGACACCCCGTCGGACCTCGAAGCCGGATCGGCCGCCGGGTGCCGTGTCGTGGTGGGCGTCGGGCACGGAACTCACACCCTGGACGAGCTCTCGCGGGCACCACACACCGCGCTTCTGCCCGATCTCACAGGACTCATGGATGCCATCCATCGGACACCCTGACGAAACCCTGGGCCGATAAGCTCTCCTCTCATGAGACGCCATCCGGATTTCGCAAAGACATGGGAGACCCTGGTCTCCTCCGACCTCTCGTCAATCTGCGAGATGGCCCTGAGCCGGGGAGACGAGCCCGACACCTTCGTCGCCGAGGCGACCGACGGGAGGGTCGAGTTCCGGCGCATTCCCGACGGGGGCGGCTACACCTACGAGGTCAGCTCGGTCGATGGCCGTGACCTGCTCGTCAACCGAGACGCCTCGGCCTTCTCGCCGCTCTCCGAAGAGCTCGGCAGCCTGTTTCCCCCACCCGAGCGCAACCACTACCCGGATGCGTTCGAGACGATCAGCCAGATCTTCGACGACGCGAACGCTCCCGACATGGCAGTTGTGCACAGCGCTGCGCACAACTGGGAGGACCGAGGCGGGCATCGCGGCGAGCACGGCTCGATCGACGTGGTCCAGGCGAGGGCACCGATGATCTTCTCCGGCCCCGGCTTCCGGACGGGCGGTTTCACGGATTCGGGCATTCGCAACGTCGACGTCGCCCCGACACTCGCTGCCGCGCTCGGTGTGAGCTCACGCGCCGGCACGCGGATGGACGGGACGCAGGGTGACGTTCTCCTCGGCCGCCAGGACGGCAACGTCGTCGACGACGTGCTCGATCCTGACGGGCGACCCGAGCACCTGGTGTTCTTCCTGATGGACGGGACCAACTCGAACGTCCTCTATCAGTTGATCGAGGACGGGAGGCTCCCGAACATAGGCGCCCTCGCCCAGAGCGGTGTCACCCTGAGCCGGGGGAGCACGGCGGCCTTCCCCACGATCACCCTTGCAAACCACACGACGATGATCACCGGTGCGTATCCCGGACATCACGGCATCCTCCACAACGCATATTGGGATCGACAGAAGGGCGAGGAGATCGTCACGAACCATCCGGCCACCTGGGCGATGGCGCGATCCTGGATGCGGCGGGACGTCGAGACGCTGCCCGAGGCAGTCGGCCGCACGTGGCCCGGTGCCTTCACCGCGTGCGTGAACGAACCGGCCGACCGTGGCGCCGGCTACTCGACCTTCGACTTCTTCAGACGAGGCGAGGTCCCTGCGATCGCCTCACCCGACACGGTCCCGCACGCCAACCAGCGCTTCGTCCGCCCACACAAGGACTACGCGTGGAGCGTGTCCGTCGATCACATGGGCATGGAGCAGGCCTGCGGGATCTGGTCCGGCCACTACCGCGGGACCTCGTACGAGGCGCCGAAGCTCATGTGGGTGAACTTCACGCTCACCGACTCGGCGATGCACCTAGGCGGTCCCCACTCCGAGGTCGCCCGATCCTCGATCGAGGAGTGCGATGCCCGCATAGGCGAGATCTTGGACTGCATCCGCGCCGCCGGCGCCTTCGACCGCACGGCCTTCGCCGTCTCCGCCGACCACGGCATGGAGGAGACCAACCCCGAGGTCACCGGCGACTGGAACGAGGTACTGCGAGCCGCCGGGATCCGTTACCGGGACGAGGCCTACGGCTTCATCTACCTCGGTGTGTGAGATCCACCCGGTGGCGGATACCCTCCGCTGAACCGGCCGCTCCGAGGAGGAGGGAGAATGGGCAACGGTCAGGGAGCACGGGTCTTCGTCGCGTTCGGGATGCACGTCGACCTCTACCACTCCTACCGCGGAGACACCCCGGATGCCGACGGGTTCGGCCTCGACTTCGACGTGATCCGCGGGAGCCTCGACGTGCTCGACGAACATCCCGAGGTTCCCTGCGACTGGGACATCGAGTGCGCCTGGGCTCTCGAGGAGCTCTTCCCTGCGCACGCCCCCGACATCGTCGAGCGGATTCGGGATCGCGTCGTAAGCGGCACGGACGTCGTGCGGCACATGTCCTGGGCCGGGGAGCTCCTCGCCGCTCTGACGGAGGACGAATTTGCGGAGGCCTTCCGAAGATCT
>QWHP01000457.1 GCA_021404985.1 Actinobacteria bacterium ATB1 | reverse complement strand
GTACCGACCGCCCGAGACCTACATCTCGGAGTGGCCCGACAACGCGACGTTCGACGCCGCCGTGATCGGCGCCGGCCCCAACGGGCTGATAGCCGCCGCCTACCTCGCGAGGGCGGGACTCAAGGTCTGCGTCCTTGAGCGCCGGTACGAGATCGGTGGTGGCCTCGCGACCGAGGAGATCCTCTTCCCGAGCCACTACTCGAACCCCCACGCCATCTATCACATGATGGTCGACTACATGCCCCCCCTCCGGGACCTCGGTCTCGACAAGCACGGCCTCATGTTCGTGTCGCCGAACGCGCAGACGGCGGGCGTGTTCTCGGACGGCTCGTCGCTGTTGCTGTGCCGGATGCTCGAGGACACGAAGGACTCCATCGCCAAGTTCTCCGAGAAGGACTCGAAGACGTTCGGGCACGTCATGCGGACCTGGCGCCGCATCGTCGAGGAGTTGGTCGCGCCCGCGACCTACCTGCCACCCGTTGCGCCTCTCGACCTGATCGAGGCGATGGAACGCACCGACATCGGGCGTGCGCTCCTCGAAGTCACCGAGCGCAGCCCGGTCGAGGTGATCACGGACCTGTTCGAGGACCCGAAGGTCCAGACGCTTCTTCTCTATGTGACATGCATGTGGGGACTCGACCCGGAGGAGACCGGCCTCGGCTTCATGATCCCGCTCCTCGTCGACCGCACTATGCACAAGGCGATCTGCTACGGCGGTTCGCACCGCCTTGCCGCCGCACTCGCCCGCGAGGTCGTGCAGAACGGCGGCTCCGTTCTCGACACCGCAGAGGTGACATCGATCAGGATGAGGGACGGCCATGTCGTGGGCGTCGAGATGGAGGACGGCCGCACGGTCGACGCGGGGATCGTCCTCTCGAGCCTCGATCCCCACTCGACCTTCCTCGATCTCGTCGGCGAGGAGCATCTCGATCTCAACCTCGCGCAGAGTGTCCGTGGCTGGGAATGGGAGAAGTGGAGCTTCGCCACCACCCATGCCGTCCTGGCGGGAAGGCCCGAGTTCGCGGTCGACGACCCGTGGGTGAACGAGGCGTTCATGACGGTCCTCGGCTTCGACGACCCGGACTCGCTGCTCTCGTACTGGTCTGGTGTCCGCGCCGGCCACATCGGGGACCGCGTGGGTGGTCACGCAACGTGCGAGACGATCTACGACCCGACGCTCTCCAAGGTCCCCGGCAACGAGGTCGCATTCCTTCAGATCCACGCGCCCTACGACCTTGACGGAGGAGGGTGGGAGGCCCGCACGTCCGACATCGAGGGGCTCATACTCGACCAGTGGAGGGCGGCAGCCCCGAACCTCGACGTCCTCCAGACACACACCGAGACACCGGTCGACATCGAACGTCGGCTGCCCAACATGCGTCGCGGTTCGATCAAGCACGGCGACTACAACCCGCTCCAGATGGGCACGTTCCGGCCGAACGAGGAGTGCTCGGCCTCACGCACTCCCGTCGAGGGCCTGTACGTGTGCGGAGCGTCGACGTACCCGGGTGGGCTCATCATCGGCGGGCCCGGCTACATAGCGGCGAACGTCGTCGCGGAGGACGCCGGGGTCAACAAGTGGTGGAGCCTCCCCGACTACATCGCGAAGTACAAGGCCAACTACGTGGTGGAGCCCGCGGGCCTCTGAGACGGGATCGAGGATGTGATGTCTCGTTGTTTCGGATGTGTCCCGGACACGTATGAGCGGGGGTCCTGGCCTCGCTCCTGTCGCTCAGGACGTTCCCCGAGAAATCCTCGCATCACGCGCGATCGTCTCTTGCGTAACTCCGGAGGGGAGCACTACAGTGCCGTATTAGAACACGTTCTATTTCTCGCCGCCTTTGCAGTGAGGGCAAGTTCGTCCGGGGAGAGGAGATCGAAGTGAAGCTCAAGTCTCGTGGTCTGGGTCGCAAAGAGCTGACGATGGACTTTCGCGAGTACACAGTCGTCCGTGAGGGCAACGAGATCGTCATCCTCGGGACGATCAGGGAGCCGGTCCACTGGGACTTCACGATCCGCATGTGCGAGGACGACCTCGCAGGAGTGACACGGGTCGCCCTGCAGAGGCCGACACTCGGCCTGCTCCTCCGTGCTGCCTTCAAGCGCAACAAAGACGCGCACTGGAGCGTCGACCGCAAGGAGCAGATAGCGGCCGCGAAAGAAGCCCGCAAGGAGCTTCTGGAACGAGAGGCCGCCAAGGCTTCCGACACCTCGGAGGGGCCCGACACCGACGAAGACGCCGAAGGCTCCTCCCGGGCCGACAGGCGCCGCGCCCGCAAAGCCGAGCGTGCCAAGGCCAAGGCCGAGGCAGCCGCGAACTCAGATACCTGCGTCGAGTCCGGCACCGACACTCCCGTCGAGATCTCGAGCGTGGCCCGGCGAACCAAAGCCACAACGAGAACGAATGCGGACGAGGATGCGGACGAGGCAGTCGAGTCGACTGCGTGAGATCCGGGGCCGCGTCGGGACA
>QWHP01000456.1 GCA_021404985.1 Actinobacteria bacterium ATB1 | reverse complement strand
AAGACCTCGCGTCATCGCCAGCGCGCCCGGGCGTTGGCAGCCGGAGTGGGGGACGAGGCGCTCTTGGCCACGCTGGCGAACTGAGGAATGGCTCAGAGCTCGAGCCACATGCGCTGCAGGAAAGGCCGAAAGCCCGCCCGCGACCAGAAGCGCTGGCCAGGCTCGTTGCCCGTGTAGACTTGGAGTTGCACGGACGAGACCCCCTGGCGCCGCAGCCAGTCCTCTGTGCGCCGAAGCATCTCCTGGCCCAGGCCACGGCCTCGCTGTGAGGGATGGACGACCATGTCCGAGATGTATCCATAGTGCTCGGGTTCGAACATGGGGAGATTCTGGCACTTCATGGCCAGCGTGAACCCGACGGGCCGTCTGTCCTCGATCGCGACGAGGACGATCGCAGAGACATCGAGCAGATGGCTGTGGAGGTAACTCTGATAGTGCTTCGCGGCGTCGGGGGTGAGGCGGATGGAGGGATCCATCCGCTGGTGCTCGGCCATCATGAGCATCCAGAGCTCGACGAGGGCACCTGTCTCACCCACCCGGGCGCGCCGAATCTGTATCTCGCTCATTCCATCCTCTGCGCCACGGGGTGGATCGCACTTCTGGGTTGACCCGGAGGCCGGGGGCTGGTTCAGTCCCAGCTTTGACCAGCGGGACCACAAGAGAGACTTGAACGAATGCTGTCAACGTCAATGGAGTGAGGCGAGCGCCCGTGCCCCAACAGCTGATCGAGGGAGTGGCCACGAAGCCGCTGAAGGTGATCCCGGACGAGCGCGGATGGCTGATGGAGATCCTGCGACGGGACGACGACATCTTCGCGGGTTTCGGACAAGTCTACATGACCGCGGCCTACCCGGGCGTGGTCAAAGGATGGCACTTTCACCGGAAGCAGACGGACCACTTCTGCGTGGTCAAGGGGATGATGAAGGTGGTGCTGTACGATGGACGGGAGGGCTCGCCGACACAGGGACTGGTGAATGAGTTCTTCATCGGCGAGCGGAATCCCTTGGTCGTGCGGATCCCAGTGGGTGTGCTGCATGGGATGAAGTGCGTCTCGGATGAACCGGCGCTCTTGGTCAACACGGTGACTGAGCCGTACAACTACGCCGAGCCCGACGAGTTCCGTGTGCACCCTCACGACAACGACGTGCCCTACGACTGGTCTCGAAAGGACGGCTGACGCCATCATGGACATCAAGTGCTACTTCGTGGCGGGTGGTGCCGGCTTCATCGGCTCCAACTTCGTCCGGCATCTCATGGCGAAGTACCCGCAGGCGAAGGTGGTCGTGTACGACAAGCTGACGTACGCGGGCAACGTCGCGAACCTGGCCGATGTGGCGGACGATCCGCGGTTCCGGTTCGTCAAAGGGGACATCTGCGACCGGTACCTCGTGGACCGCGGGGTGCGCGGAGCCGACGTGATCGTGAACTTCGCGGCGGAGACCCATGTCGACCGTTCGATTCTGGAGCCGGACGCGTTCATCCAGACGGACATCGTGGGCGTTCACACGCTCCTCGAGGCGGCGCGGAAGTACGGCGTGAAGCGGTATGTGCAGATCTCGACGGACGAAGTGTACGGGTCCATCGAGGACGGGCATTTCAGCGAGCAGTCCTCGATCAATCCATCGAGCCCGTACTCGGCGTCGAAGGCCGCGGGAGATCTGCTGGTCAAGTCGTACTGGACGACATACAGGCTCCCGGTTGTCATCACCCGGGCCTCGAACAACTACGGGCCGTATCAGCACCCGGAGAAGCTCATCCCGCTCTTCGTGACGAACGCGCTGGAGGACAAGCCGCTGCCGATGTATGGCGACGGAATGCAGGTGCGCGACTGGCTCTATGTCGACGACCACTGCCGGGCGATCGATCTGGTCATCGAGAAGGGTGAGAAGGGAGCGATCTACAACGTCGGTGCATCCTGTGAGAAGACCAACCGCGAGGTCACGCACAGGATCCTGGAACTGCTCGGCAAGTCCGAGTCGCTGATCAAGCACGTGGCCGATCGTCCGGGGCACGACCGGCGCTACGCCCTCACGGCGGAGCCGCTGAGGCAGCTGGGCTGGGCACCTCTGAAGCCGTGGGAAGAGCGCATGGCGGAGGTGTGTCAATGGTACTCGGCGCGGCGAGACTGGTGGGAGCCGCTCAAGAGCGGTGACTTCGAGGAGTACTACCGCCGCCAGTACCCTGATCTGATGGCCAAGGCCGGCCGGTGATCGGAGAGCCCCGGCCGTGAGCCGGCGGCGAAGGTGATGGGCGACAGATCAAAGCGGGCGCGGCGGAGGGAGAGGCGAGTCGGCATCGACTACCGTCTCTATCTGCGCCTGCTCTCTTATCTCAGGTTCTACAAGCTGCGGATGGCGATGATCGTTCTCGTTCTCGTCGGCGAGGCCCTCACCACCGTTCTCGGACTCATTCTCCTCAAGCCCGTTCTCGACCTGGTGTTTCTCGGAGAGATCATCTCACTCCAGCCCGC
>QWHP01000455.1 GCA_021404985.1 Actinobacteria bacterium ATB1 | reverse complement strand
GGGTTCTCCTACGACCCCGACGTGCGCTCCTTGCAGGCTGCCCTCCTCACCCGAGTCATGGGACGAGTCCGGGACATTCGCCGTGAGGGCTCGGCTGCACTGGACCTCGCGTACGTCGCGGCAGGACGCCTCGACGCCTTCTACGAGGCTCCCTTGGCCCCCTGGGACATGGCGGCAGGCCGCCTCCTGGTCGTCCAGGCCGGCGGGATCGTGAAGCCCCTCCGGCTGCCGGGCATCCCGGGCGAGGGTGTGATCGCGGGGAGAGCCGAGGTTGTCGAGACGGTGGAGTCGTCGATACGCGGGTGGCATGCTCCCGAGGCCTCTCAGCCTCCCCGCCAGTAGCCCATGAGCTTCCAGCCGTCCCCGTCCCTTCGGAACTCCATGTCTGCGACGAGTCCGTCGGGACGCTGCACCTCGCAGCGTGACTGGCCGGTACCGGGCCCGCCTCCGAGATCACACTCGATGTTCTGGGAGGCAAGCTCCACAAGTCCCCTGGGAACGGACTCGTCGGCAAGGCGGGCAATGATCTGGCCCACCTCCCCGACCCGCGCCCTCGGGTGGACCAGATTTGCCAACCAGGTCGCGTCGGGGTCGGTGTGGGCGGCCAGTAGGAAGGTTGCAGCATCGGGCTCAGCACCCAGTTCTGCGGTCGGGTTCGTGGCCGTCGCGTCGGTGGGGGAAGTCGGAACAGGGTCGACTGGGAGCCTTTCCTCTGCCAGATCCTCTTCCGGTTCGATGCGTGAGCCGGAGGTGCCGGAATCGCCTTGCGTCAGGGCGACGATGGAGAACGCGAGCAGTCCCGCGACCACCAGTGACGCCAGAGGCAGCCAGCGGCCGTCTGCCGGACGCCATGTGGGCCTGGCCTGCACGTGCTGCGGGCCCGTGGGCATAGTGGACGGTCGCGTCGGCGTTGATCCGCCCTTCGCCTGACCAGGGCTGCTGCATCCCCGATGACCCGCAGGACTCCCGTGTCTGCTCGGCGACGCCGATCGTCGAGAGGCTTGCCCCGCCGGCTGCGAAGTCGCGGGGGTCCTGGTGGGGCGCGGTACCGGTGGGGCCATACCATCGGGGAACCCCCGCTCCAAGGCCTCGATGAGCGTCTGCTTGGCCCGGTTGATCTCCTTGGCACGTTCCTCGGCCAGCTCTCTCTCCTGAGGCGCGGCACGATCCGGATGAGAGAGGCGGAGGGCGGCCTTCCACGCCGAGAGGACGTCCGAGCGCCCTGCACGCCCATGGATGCCGAGCAGCCTGCGGGCACCGGCGACCTCGTCTCGCGTCGGGGGGAGTCTGGCACTCACTCGGTGGATCCTCCGACCGCACGCTCGACCTGACAAACTGACCACATGGACAGGGATCTCTTCGACCGGATGTGCTCCTTCACCTCCGCGCTCCAAGACGACATCTGTGCGGCCATCGCGGATCTCGACGGAAGTGAGTTCGTCGAGATGCCGTGGGAGCGTGCCGAGGGCGGCGGGGGCTGCTCACGAATCCTCCAGGGAGGTCAGGTCATCGAGAAGGGTGGTGTGAACGTCTCGACCGTGCACGGCCCGGTCCCCCCCGGACTGGCCGGTGAGCTTCCGGGAGAGGGCGCCGAGTTCCGGGCGACGGGGATCTCCCTCGTTCTGCACCCGCGGAACCCGAAAGCACCTACGGTTCATGCCAACTTCCGGAGAATCGAGCGCGGGAAGACAGGTTGGTACGGCGGTGGCGCCGACCTCACCCCGCACTACCTCTACGAGGACGATGCCCGGCACTTCCACGGAGTGTGGAGGGCCGTGTGCGCCAGGCACGCGCTTGCCGACTATCCGGCGTGGAAGAGCTGGTGCGACGACTACTTCTACATCGGACACAGAGGCGAGCACCGTGGAGTGGGGGGGATCTTCTTCGATCACCTGGCCGGCGACCCCCTCGCTGCAGCCGACTTCGTCGAGGATGCGGCGGGGGCCTTCCTGGAATCCTACGTGCCGATCCTCGCCCGCAGACGCCACGAGCCCTGGGACGAGGGGCACAGGGAATGGCAGCTGGTAAGACGAGGCCGGTATGTCGAATTCAACCTCGTCTACGACAGAGGAACGGTATTCGGCCTGAAGACCGGGGGCAACATCGAGGCGATCCTCATGTCGCTGCCCGACCCCGTCCGCTGGGTCGCGGGGCACACTCCCGAAGCTGGTTCTTGGGAGGAGCGAACGCTCGCGGTTCTCGTGGAACCGCGGGAATGGGTGTGACGTCCCGACCTCCGGGGGTTTCATCTCCGATCCCTTGAGTACGCTCGTGCGACCATGAGGGCCGACGACTACCGGGGCGAGAAGCCGCGTATCGAAAAGGTGAGGATAATAATGAACGAGAATCCCTCCTCGGCGCTTGCGCAGTACGAGAGCGGCGAGCTCGATTACGCGGACGGTAAGAGCATCCCCCCGCTCGAAGTGCCGAGATTAAAAGACCTCCCGGATTTTAAGGCCACGCTCATGTTC
>QWHP01000022.1 GCA_021404985.1 Actinobacteria bacterium ATB1 | reverse complement strand
TGGTTCGGTGCCGTAGGGCCACTGGAGGACCAGTGGCCCCGGGGGGTCGACGGCGAAAACGGTTGCGGTGTGGTCGAAGGCATAGAAACCGCCACTCGACTCCGTCTTTCGCGCTTGAACCCCGAAAGCCGACTCCGCCGTCGCAAGGGCAGCCTGATCGTCCGTGTGGAGCGCGTGCCAGCGGTCGAAGAAGTGGTCGAGGTATGCGTTCAGGTCCTCCGGCCGGTCTCGGGCGGGGTCGATGGTCACCATGGCGACGTCGACACGGTAGCTTCGCTCCCCGACCTCCGCCAGGGCCGTCCTGAGGTCGGCGAGCGTGGTCGGGCACACGTCAGGGCACGAGGTGAACCCGAAATAGACGACGAGCACCCCGTCGGGTTGTGCACGCATCGCAAAGGGTGCACCTGCGGACTCGGGCGCCGCGTCAGGCAGGACCACACCCCCGACGTCGACCGGCTCGGACAGAACTGCACCCGCGAAGCCGCCGGGCGAGGTCTGATCCGTGCCGGAATCGGTCTCGTCCGCCTTCGTGGTGTCCGGATCGTCCGAGCACGCGAAGAGGAGTCCGGCGGCCAGCAGGGCCGCGAGTAGGAGGACGGGACCTGGTGTCGGGGTGGGGATGGCTGATTGCACTCTCACCCTGTAGACCGGACTCGACCACGGTCTGGTTCTCGGAAATCGGGGAAATCCCAGATGCGCAGGTCAGCGATGTGAGACGGAGGGTGCGACCCGACCGCTGGCGAGTGCGCACACCACGACGCTCACCGCTCCGACGAGGTGGACGGCCTCGAACGTGATGTCCACCCGACCGGCACCGGCATCGGTCACACCGCTCACCACCTGGAGAACGAAGACCACGATGGCGACGACGCTGAGCGGCCGGCCCCACCTGGGACGGTGGGCGAAGGCGAGACAGACGAAGCCGAGGACGCACGCGAGGACCCCGTCGCGAACGAGATGCGTCGAATCGGCGCTACCCGCCCCGAACAGGACGAAACCGAGCATCTGGGGGATACCTACGGCCAGGTTCACCCCTCCGCACACGTAGAGGGGGACCTTCCAGACTCGGTCCAGGGTCGGGAGGTGAACTCGCGTCTGCGACAGGGCGAAGCTGCCGGGGTCGGCGGACCAGTCAGCGCCCGACCCCTGGCCGGGCAGGGGCATGCGAAGGATCTCGGCGTCCTCGCCGTCATGAGTCGGCTCGGCTATCAAGACACCTCCGCGGTACGCAGCTCGCGGGAAAGCTGGAGGCGAGCCCTCGCGACCCGGGATTTCACCGTTCCGACGGGAACGTCGAGAACGGCTGCGGCGTCCTCGTAGCCCAGCTCGACGACCTGTGTGAGCACAAAGGCCTCCCTCTCAGCGAGGGGGAGGCCGTCGACGAGGATCTCGAGGTCCACAGCCGCATGCGGCCGGACTGTTTGAGGCCTTTCGAGCCTTTCACTCCGGTCCTTGTGCAGGCCCTCGCGACGAAGCATGTCGTACGTGCAATGACGGCAGATCCGCAGCAACCAACCTTCGAGGGAGCCCCGCCCGTCGAAGCTGTCCAGATACCGCCACGCCTTCACCAATGCCTCTTGCGCAGCATCCTCGGCGAGGTAGGGGGCAAGATCAGGCCCTGCAAGCGAAGCCGCGTAACGCACCATGGGCCTGTAGGCGGACTCCGCCGCAATGGCGAACGCGTGCGCATCGTCGGCCGGCTGGGATCTGGGTCTCATGGCGATCCAGGGAAGCTTACGGCGTCAGGTGCAGGGAGCACAGTGACTTGGGGCCCTTCAGACCGGGACGTCCGGCAGGGCTCCGACGAGCTCGGGCAGCGCGTTCCAGTCGGTGCTCTCGATCGCTCCGGGGTCAGGGAGGATCCCTGCCGCCATCGCCCTCGCGGCGAGCTCGTCCACGAGCAGTCGCAGCTCGCCGAACGCTCGGCGGAGGGCCTCCGCGAACGGCGCAGAGCGCGCCCGCACCTCGCCCCGCACGGCTTTCGCGGCGTCCGACCCGTCTTCGCCCGGTGAATCGTCCCTTCCCCATAGGGGCAGGGCACCGCACCCCGTCAGGTGGCGGGCAAGGGCCTCGCTCGAGGTGTCCCCCGAGAGTGCCCACTCTGCCGATGACACGTGGGCATGGTGGGACCAGACGCGAAAAGCGACATCGCGGAGGCGAGCGCTCGTCAACAGGAGGTCGTCGGCGAGTCGGGATCCCGGCGACACGTCACGCCTGCCCCGTGCCAGCGCCGCCACGACCTCGGTGTCGCCCTCGACCCACTCGTCCACGGTACCCAAGATCCTCCTGGCGCGACGCCGCACCATCCATCGACTTCCGTTCGCGGCTGCCGCGGCGAGGCGCCCTGTGTCGAAGTCCGGGACCGTGAGTCCTCCCCGGAGCAGGCCGGCGCCTCCACCGGCGCCTCCACCAGCACCTTCACCGGCGTGTTCGGGCTCCGGCGCGAGGAAAGCCCACTCGGCACCCATCCTCGGCCAGGCACCGAGCTGGAGGCCACCGCAGATGGCGCTGCGCAGCGCGTACTCGAAGACGGGACCGGCGCAGGTCCAGGTCAGCAGAGGGGTCGGGATCGGGAAGACCCCGGCGAGGCCGGATTCCCGGTCTCCCACCGAGCGTGCCGAGCCAGAGGCGGGGCTGCCGAAGGCGCTTTGTGTTTGGGGGGCGTCCACTGAACCTCCGGGCGGTCGCCGCCACCATACCCGCGGGAGAAGCCCCCCAGAAAGGAGCAGTCCCGGTGCGTTTGCACCGGGACGTGCTGCGGGTGGGTGCGGGGCTCAGGGCCCCCGGCATTCCACAAGCCACTCCAGCCGTTCTGGCCACATGCCTGCATCATGGTGTTGCTGCTTCCCCAAGCACACCTTGCGTAGTGGTTTCGTCACGCAGGGAGCATTACCTGCCCGCTACCTGGACATTTCTCGCCGTCAGTCGGCGGGCGGTACCCTCCGAAGGGCCAATGCGGGTCAGACTCTCGCCCGACGGCGCCCACCCGCTGGTCCTGACCGGCGAACGGACGCTGCCCGGCATCCCAGAGGAGAACTACTGGTTCGCGCGTCACGTCGCCGCTTACGAACACGCGGCCGGTTGTCTGGCAGAGGCCTGCCTGCCCGCCGGGCGACCCGTCGTCGACTCGGGCTGTGGCGAGGGCTACGGGACCTCGATCCTCTCGCGTGCGCTGGCCGCCGACGTCCTCGGCCTCGACCTCTTCGCTGACGCCGTGTCCCACGCTGCCGGTCGCTACCCGGACTCGATCTTCGTTAGGTCCGACGCGAGCGCCGTGCCCGTGCGCGACGCCACCATGGGAGCGGTCGTGAGCTTGCAGGTCATCGAGCACCTCGCCGACCCTGCCGCCTACGTCGCGGAATGCAGCCGCATCCTTCATCCGGGCGGGGTCTTCGTCGTGGCGACACCCAACCGTCTCACCTTCACACCACCGGGCAGGCCGAAGAACCCGTTCCACGTGGTCGAGTTCACCGAGTCCGAGCTGCGGGGTCTCCTCGCACGCGAGTTCCCGTCGGTCACGACCAGAGGCGTCCACGACAGACATCCGGGCCTCGCCGACACCCCCGTCGACGCGGCCTTCGCCGGCGAGGTTCCTCCTGATTGGGCGCGAGCGCTGGTCCCAGAGGTCACACCGTCGGACTTCGAGATACGCGAATGCACCCCAGATTGCCTCGACCTGATCGCGATATGCAGGACCTGAACGCGGTCGTGCCGGAGGGCGCCGGCAGCCCGGCAGGGCACTTCGTCCTCGTGCTTCACACTCACCTTCCCTGGCTGAAAGGGGCGGGCCGCTGGCCGGTGGGCGAGGAGTGGCTCTTCCAGGCTTGGGGTGAGGCGTACATACCCGTGCTCGAGCTGCTCGAGTCACAGCGAGAGCTCGGCCGTCGAGGTGTACTCACCCTCGGCCTCACGCCGCCGATCCTCTGCCAGCTCGAGGACGCCGACCTGATCGCCCGGTTCCGGGAGTGGCTCGGCTTCGCGATGCTGCGCTGCGAGATGCTGGCAGCGAACGCTGCAGACTGGCCCGACACACAGACACGACGCGACGCTGCGGGCTTCTGGTGGAATCGGTACCGGAACGTGCTCCGCTTCCTCGACGCACGCGAGGGGTGTCTCGTCCCGACCCTGCGGGCGCTCGCCGAGGACGGCGTGATCGAGATCCTTGGAGGGCCCCTCACACACCCCTACCTGCCTCTCCTCGACAGCGAGACGGTCCGGGCACAGCTCCGGCTCGGCCTCGACGTCCACGAGGCCGTCCTCGGGAGGCGGCCCGAGGGCATCTGGCTCCCGGAGTGTGCGTACAGGCCGGGCCTTGAGGACGAGCTCGAGAAATGCGGAGTCAGACACGTCGTCCTCGACGGACCCACGGTGCTGCAGGCGGGCGGTTTCGCTGCCCTGCGACATGGATGGAACCTCGGATCGAGCAGGGTCGGGGTCGTCGGCAGGGATCTCGAGGTCTCCTACAGGGTGTGGTCACCTACCGGCGGCTATCCCGGCCGTGGCGAGTACCGCGAGTACCACAGATGGGAATGGGAGACAGGCCTGAAGCTCTGGCGAGTCACCGACAAGTCGGTCGCCCAGGACGAGAAGGAGTGGTACGACCCCGACCTCGTTCCGGCCGCTGTCGAGGCCGACGTTGCCGACTTCCACACTGTCCTGCGGCGGTCGGTGTCCGAGCCGGGCGAGGCTGTCGTGGCCTGCTACGACACGGAGTTGTTCGGCCACTGGTGGGTCGAAGGCCCCATGTGGCTCGCCTCCCTTCTGGACAAGCTCGCCGAGGACGACATGATCAGGCCGACCACGCTCGGCTCGTACCTGGCCGAGACCGGTCGCGCTGGAACCCTCGAACCTCCTCCGGGGAGCTGGGGGTTGCACAAGGACTTCTCCGTGTGGGACAACGAGGAGACCGCCCACATGTGGGACACCTTGGAAGAGGTGTCCCAGAGATTCCGCAAGGACCTCGCAGACCCCATCGGGCGACATCCGGATCTCGAGCGGCGACTCCTGGTTCAAGCCGCCCGCGAGCTGTTCCTCATGCAGAGCAGCGACTGGCCGTTCATGATCGGCCACGACAAGTCCGTCGAGTTCGCTCACGAGCGATTCGACGCCCACACCGACGCAGCGTCCGGTTGCCTCGAAGCACTCGAGACGCTCAGGGACGGGAGCTTCGACGGCAAGGGTGACCAGTTCGAGAGCTGGCTCACCAAGCTCGAACACGAGCACGGCATCTCCGCCGGTCTCACCGTGGAACGGTTGCGGGCCGCGCATGAGTGAGGGCCGCGGCTCCGCCCCCGGATACCGGCCGGTACTCCGACACAACCCCTTCGGCCTGCCCTCGGTCGTTGCGGAGGGTAGGTCCTTTCGCCCCCACGACTCACGCCGCCATTCCCCGGAAGGCGAAGATCGTGTGTCCCGGACCGCTCACCACGATCCGTCGTGCCCGTTCTGCGAGGGAAACGAGGACCAGACACCTCCCGAGGTGGACGCGTTCCGCCGGGCAGGCACAGCGCAGGATTCCCCCGGTTGGTCGGTGCGGGTCGTACCGAACCTCTACCCCGCCTTCCTTCCGGACTCCGGGCCGGACTCCGGGCCGGACACCGGGCCCGCCTCCGGGAACAGCAGTGTGAAGGCCGGCGCGACGGCATCGGCCGGCGGGCACCCCGCCGGGCTGTTCGCGGAGGTGCCGGCGCGGGGCAGGCACGAAGTCGCCATCCACTCGCCGGACCACGCGGCGCGCCTCGCTGACCTGGGACCCGAAAGACTCGGTGTGACCATCGAGATGTGGCAGAAGCGTCTGAGCGTACACTCGGACGAGGGCCTCGCCTACACGGTGCTCGCCGTGAACGAGGGCCGCGAGGCGGGGGCGTCGCTCGCACATCCTCACGCCCAGCTCTTCGCGACGGACTTCGTCCCTCCCGCCGTCTCGGAGGAGCTCGACCGCCGGGAGGACTGGCGCGCGCACCACGGCCGGCCCCTGCTCGAAGCGACCGTCGAAGCCGAGGCGGAGGGCCCGCGACGTGTCGACGCGGAGGCCGGTCTGCTGGCGTGGACCCCGTACTGGTCGAGGACGCGCTACGAGGTCTGGATCGCACCGCTCGAGCCCGACTCCGAGTCCGGGGCGTTCCGCGAGAGCACGAACCGCGACTCGCTCGCCGAACTTCTCGGCCGTGTCACGCGGAGAATTCGCGATGCCGTGCGGGATCCGGCGTTGAACGTCGTGCTCAGCGACGTTCCGCATGGCCTCGTGCCCGGCAACCCATCTTCTTGGTACCTGCGAATCCTGCCGAGAACCCAGGTGGAGGCCGGCTACGAGCTCGGCAGCGGGGTGCACATTGTGACCGTGTCCCCGGAACAGGCGGCAGCGGACCTGCGGGAAGCCTGAAGGGCCCTCGTCACCTGATACCTGCCCGTACTCGGACACGATATCGCCCTGCCGCGTGTGCCCGTAACCCCCGGTCGAAGCCACCGAGGCCAGAGACGGGCGCAGGCGCCCCCCTCACGGCGACCGGTCGCAACCCCCAGCTGCAATCCAGATGCAGCGGCCGATCAGGGGCCCTTGCGTTCTCTGGCGAGCGAACAGCGGGATCTGTAGGCTCCTGCGAATGCGCGTTCTGGTCATCTCATGGGAGTTCCCGCCCACGATCGTCGGTGGGCTCGGCAGGCATGTCGACCGGCTCACCGAGGCACTGGCAGCCGAAGGCCACGAGATCCACGTACTCACTCGAGGTGCAGCCGACCGGCCACAAGAGGAGGTGCAGGGGCCGATCCACGTGCACCGCGTGCCCGAGTACCCGCCGGTCGTACCCGAGGGGAACCTGATCACCTGGGTCCTCCAGTTCAACCTCGGCCTGGTCCAAGCGGGAGTTCAACTCCTCCACGGCCGCCAGTTCGACGTGATCCACGCCCACGACTGGCTCGTCGCCTACGCCGCCGCCAGCCTGCACGAGCTCTTCTCGATTCCCGTCGTCGCGACCGTTCACGCCACCGAGTACGGCAGACACCAGGGTTGGCTGCCCGACGAGATGAACAGGTTCATCCACCAGGTCGAGTGGTGGCTCACCTACGTGGCGCGGCGCGTCATCACGTGCTCGAACTACATGCGGGAGCAGGTCCAGCACATCTTCGAACTGCCTCCCGCCAAGCTCGACGTGGTACCCAACGGCGTGGCGCTGCGGATGTCGGACGACGCCGGCACAGTGCCGGAGCGGACGGAGCTTTCGATCCCGAGGGACTCGGAGCGCCCGATCGTCCTCTTCGCCGGCCGTCTCGAGTACGAGAAGGGCGTCCAGACCCTCATCGATGCCGCCCCTTCGATCCTGGATTCGAAGCCGGATGTACGCTTCGTCGTCGCCGGTGAGGGGACCTACGGCGAGGGGCTCAGGAGGCTAGTGGACGAGCACGGCCTCTCCGAGCACTTCGAGTTCCTGGGGTTCATGGACTCGGCACGCATGCCCGCCCTCTACCGCCAAGCCTCTGTTGTCGTCGCACCGAGCATCTACGAGCCCTTCGGCATAGTGGCCCTCGAGGCCATGGCGGCGCACGTGCCGGTCATCGTGGGTGACACCGGGGGCCTGCGTGAGCTCGTCGACCACGGAGCAAACGGCCTCCGCGTGGAGCCGGAGAACAGCGACGCGCTCGCGACCCACATCCTCGAGGTGATCCACGACGGGGAGCTCGCCGGACGCCTCGTCGCAGGCGGCAGGCGCGCCTCCTCGTCCCGGAGCTGGCGTGTCATCGCGCGCCAGACGACCGAGATCTACGAGAAGGCGATCCAGGAGGAGGAATCGCTGCGAGCCACGGGAAGCATCGAGGAACGGCCGCCCCTCCGACTCGTGTGGGACGCCAGTATGGCCTACCGCTCGGTCGTCGACAGGGAGGACGAGCTGGCGCAGGGTACCGGCGACCTCGCAGCACCCTGAGTTCCCGGCGACTGCAACCTCACCATCCCTTCACTCCCGGGTGCTGCTCGGGCACCCCGTCCTCCCAGCCTGGCCGGTACTTGAGTATGCGCGCTGGGACACCCCCGACGATCGCACCCGGCGGAACGTCCTTGTTGACCATCGCGTGGGACGCGATCACGGCCCCGTCGCCGATCGTCACCCCCTTCAGGACGGTGGTCTTCTCACCGAGCCAAACACCGTTGCCGATCCGGACGGGTTCGACGTCGATCCCCTGTGAGCGGATCGGGAGATGCGGGTCGCCGAATCGATGGTCGAAGTCGCAGACGTAGATCCAGTCAGCGAAGATGCACTCGCTCCCGATCTCGATGTCGAGGTAGCAGTTCACGACGTTGTTCGAGCCGAACACGGTCTTGTCCCCGACGCGCAGATGCCCCTCGTGGCAGCGAAGGGCGCAGTTGTTCCCGATCCAGACGAAACGCCCGATCGAGATGTGCCCCATGCCCGGCCGGGCAGAGAGGTCGACGCCCTTGCCGAGAAAGGTCATGCCGTCCGTCTCGATCCAGGGCTGCGTGAGCCGCAGTCCCATGAACCTGGCGGCGAGCACCGCGTGGTTCGGGGTGAAGGCGCGGCGCTCCCTGATCCAGCTCAGGTTGCGGACCGCGAAGTCCCGGGCTGCGAGAATCCTGAGACGCCTCCGGCTCCGGTCGAGCTCTTGCAGTGGCGAGGTGCCCACGTGGCCCGTCTCAACTGTCGGGCTTCGTGCCCGCAAGAACGATGTTGTAGAACCAGCGCTTGGGCACGAATCGATAGAGCAGGTGCTCGTCGACCCAAGAGAGGCGCATGTAGTTCCGGTACGCGAACCACGCCCAACGTGCGTCGAGGAGTCCCGGTGGCGCATTTCCCTCGACGGTCTTGGAGAACCAGCCGAACATCGAGGAGAGGAGCTCCTCGGTCTCGTATCGCACGTCGACGAGACCGGCACCCTCGGCCATCCCGGCGACCCGCTCGGGATCGAACTCCCAGATGTCCACGACGGTCTCGAGAGCGTCCGTCCTCTTCTCGTCCGCTGACTTCTGCCGTCTCTTCCAGCCCCGGCCGAGCGGCGTCAACCTCATGACGTCGATCCCGTGGGAGGTGACCTTCTTGGCCACCTCGGCGATCGCATGTCCCCGTTGGGTGGGTTCGCCCGCGATGAGCACCGTCCCCCCGGGAGCGCAGACCCGGGCCATCTCCCTCAGGCACTGCGCCGGTTCCGGGATGTGGTGAAGAAAAGCGTGGCCGAGGACGAGGTCGAAGGAGTCGTCGTCGTAAGGCAACTTCTCGGCGTCGGCCACGCTCGTCTCGAGTTCCCAACCGAGGCTCCGGGCGTTGGCGGCACACCGCTCGAGGATCTTCGGCGAGATGTCGGTGGCAGCGCCCTCGCGGACCCACCCGCCCTTCCAGAGGTGCAGGATGAAGAACCCGGTACCTGCGCCGACCTCGAGCGCGCGTCCGAACTCGACGCGTTCGGGAACGACCTTGAATACCCTGTCTTCTGCGTATGCCAGCGTCCGTTCGTCGTACTGGATCGACCACTTGTCGTCGTAGTCGTCGGCGGCGCGGTCGTGGTACAGGATGTTCGCGACCTTGGGATCGAGGAGGCGCGGATCGAAGTCGCCGTCCCCGTCGACGGCTTCCTCGAACGATGCCGAGCCGTAGGTCTTGCCTGTGCCCATGTCCTGTGCTCGTTCCTTCCTCGGGGTCGCTCTCTCTGACGAGACCTCAGTCGCCCTCGAACACCGCTTTCCCGGGACCGTGCTCGAGGAAGGACTCGATGCCTCTTCGGGCATCCTGCGTCGCGAAGCTCTCCGCGAAGCACTCCTCCTCGAGGTCGAGCCCGCCTTCGAGCGCGACGCCGGCTCCACCGTCGATCGCCCTCTTCGCGAGGCCTATCGCGACGACCGCCCCGGCAGCAAGCTTGCCCGCCCAATCCAGAGCCGCGCCGTAGACCTCGTCGGGCCCCACCACCCTGTCGACCAGACCCATCTCGGCTGCTTCGACAGCACGGACGTGCCGGCCGGAGAAGACGAGCTGTTTGGCACGAGCAGGCCCGACCAGCCGGGCCGCGCGTTGCGTCCCTCCGCCGCCTGGGATGATCCCGAGCTGGATCTCCGGGAAACCGAGCCGGGCGTTGTCTCCGGCGACCCGGAAGTCGCACGCAAGTGCGAGCTCGAGCCCGCCGCCGAGCGCGTACCCGGTGATCGCGGCGATCGTCGGACGCGGCAGGCCGGCGAGCTCGTCGAGCGCACGCCTGAATCCACCGGCGATCTCTCGTGCTTTGTCGGGTGCCGGGGGGAGGAACTCGTCGACGTCGGCTCCTGCGGCGAACACCGAATCTCCACCCCAGACGACGACCGCCTTCACGGAGGGGTCGGCTCGCATCGCCGACACGGCCTCGTGGATCTCGCTCAAGAGCGCTGTGCTCAGGGCGTTCACTGGCGGGCGGGCAAGCCTGATGACCGATACTCCGCCTTCTTCGGTGGTGACCTCGATGTGTTCCATTTCCTGGGATCATGCCCCCCCGGGGGCCCCTTGCCTAAATCGGTCGAGCATCGCCTCGGCAGCCGAGTGGGGGTCGATGTCCCGGGCCAGGACGGCGTCGACGAGCCGGTCGAACTCAGCTCCGCCGCAACGAAGCCGCACGTCCGCGTCGATCCTCGCCACGACGATGTTGCGCAGCTCCTCGACCAGATGCTCCCGGCGGCGGCGCTCGAGCCTGCCTTCCTCTGCCAGCCAGGAGCGGTGGGACTCGATCGCCGTCCAGAGATCCTCCACGCCCTCGCCGGTGACCGCCACGGCCCTCACGACGGGTGGAGTCCAGTCGACGGGCGCTGCCATCTCGAGCATTGCCTCGAGGTCGCTGACTGCCTGGTCCGCCCCTGGCCGGTCCGCCTTGTTCACCACGAAGACGTCCGCTATCTCCATGAGACCCGCCTTGGCGGCCTGAATGGCGTCGCCCCATCCGGGATTCACGACGACCACCACGGTGTCCGCGTTCTCGACGATCTCGACCTCGACCTGGCCGACGCCGACGGTCTCGACGAGCACGCAGGGCTTGCCCGTGGCGTCGAGGACTCGGATCGCGCTCGGTGCCGCAAGCGACAGGCCTCCGAGGGCGCCCCGTGACGCCATGGATCGGATGAAGACACCCGAGTCGAGGGCGTGCTCCTGCATCCGGACGCGGTCCCCGAGTATCGCCCCCCCGGAGAACGGAGAGGACGGGTCGACGGCGAGCACGCCCACTTCGACATCGCGCGACCTCAGCAACGTGATGACGGCGTCCACGAGAGTTGACTTGCCGGCGCCAGGCGCGCCTGTGAACCCGATCACGTGGGCGTTCCCGCTCGCTGGATGGACTGCCTTGACGACCTCGGCTTCGCGGTCGCTCTCTGCGAGCGACAGCAGGCGCGCGAGCGCTGCGCGGCTGCCTGCGCGCGCGGCATCGAGAAGGTCTGCGGGGCTGCTCGGCAGGGTCATCCGCGTCGAGGGTACCTGGCAGCCACCGGCACCGGCTAAGCCCCGATCAGGCGATCACGCGATGTTGTGGGAGGCAGTCCTGCCGGAGGCCGCTCTCGCACTGCCGGCTGACTCGGCGGCAGTCGGCACGAACCTGGACGATGCTGTTCTTCGCGCCTGGGACGAACACCCGAAAGATGTTTCCGGCGCTCCCATTGATGCCAAACGTCCTCTTTCGGTTTCTGTCGGTGGTGGTCTCCTCGCCCCGAACCTGATCCTGGTTGCGACGGATGCATCCGCGCGATCCCTGCGGAATCGCGCGGAGTGCCGGACGCCCGGTCCGGGTCGGTCTGTCGGTTGGGATTGGGTGTCGGGAGAGTGGGCGGTTGTACGGCACAGAGTGGGCCATGGCAGAGGGCCAGGCAGGCTCTTGTCAGGTCGCGATGCCCACGTGAGAAGGGTGGCGAAAGGGCGGCAGGTCGGCATGAGGGCAGTCCCGGGGGACGTCAGCGGAAGCGGGGGCCGGCCCAACACCTTGGGAGGTCGGATTGTTCGGCGGGGTAGATACTGGAAGAGATCGCGGGCGATGTTGCGCTCCAGGCGGCGGATGTTCTCGGCGTTCCTTGCCTTCGTCGCGGTAGTCCCGACGTGGCGGCGACGTCGGGACCAACTCCGGGGCAAGCGAGCATCCGGGCCCCTCCTCTCGCATGCACCCCGGGCTCTTGCCGGATCACGGAGCCCACATGGGTATCGGTCCGCGAGGGGGCAACACGTCTGCATCGGGAGACTCCCGGTGGGACGTCCGCGGTACGGACCAGCTCCTCACCATGGGGACTCAACTCCTTGGGGGACATGCCTGACGCGCACCCTGAGACCCAGGTGTGACAGGCATCGGGTTGCGTCTGGGCGCAGCGCTCGACACTTCGCAAGAGCCGGAGGCTCGCGGGTCCGGGCGAAGCCCCGGAGGGTCTTCTGACTCGATTTCCTCCCCCGGGAACCAGCGGGGTCACTGGAGGGTCAGGACCTCGTTCACCTCCGGGATGCGGTCCTTGAGGATTCGTTCCACTCCAGCCTTGAGCGTCATCAACGAAGCCGGGCAGCCGACACAGGCCCCGTGGAGCTCGACGTGGACGTTCGAATCGTCGTCGATGTCCACGAGTGCGATGTCCCCACCGTCCATCTGAAGGGCAGGGCGGATCATCTCGATGACGTCCTCGACCTGCTTCTTGATGTCGACCGTGTTCGTCTCTGCGGTCTCTTGCGGGCTCTCGGGGGGGCTGTCGGGCATCGGCACCTCTGTCGGGTTCCAGTCATCGTAATTCAGCACGGGTCATCTGTGAGAAATTCCCGTCCCCGCGGGTGCTTCCGCTCGAGCCGTACCCTCCGCCGCCAGAGCGCCACAACGACGAGGACGGAACAGAAGACAACGGCCGAGACAGCCTGCAGGAGGGTGGGGCCTGCGGGGATCGGATCTATGTCGACCGAAAGGCTTGGCGACAGCGCCACGTCGTCCCCGTCCTCGGCCCGAACGGACACCCCGTAGATCCCTCCCGTATCGAGGTCGACTGTGGCAGAGTGGGCTCCGCTGTCGAGTGGTTCGCCGTCTCCGATCTCGATGGTGCGCGAGCCCGCCGGCCCTTCGACGACCAGGGACACGACCGCCGGTTTGGAAAGGACGAACCTCACTTCGACCGGACCGGCGTCGGTCACGCGTAGCGGCGCATTGAACCCGGTCACCGCGAGCGGAGCGGTCGCCCCCTTGGGACCTTCGAGGACGAGAGAGGGTCGCGCCGTCTTGCGCCCCGAAGGCGCGTCCTCGGGGCGGACCGTCCAGTCGGTCAGGGCGGCAGCAACCACCGTCTGTCCCGCGGCGCTGATCCGGAAGGGCTCGTCGCCCCTCAC
>QWHP01000454.1 GCA_021404985.1 Actinobacteria bacterium ATB1 | reverse complement strand
GGAGGCCGCCAGCCGCAGATGCGTGGGCAGCGGGCATGGCGAGCCAGGTGAGCGCGGCGGGCGCTCCGACCGTGACGACGGCGACCCGGGGGGAGTCGAAGAGATCGCCGTCTGAGGGCCTCCGGCATCACCCGCACGCGCGTGGAGCCCGAGTCCTCTCTGGGTTCGGGTAGCAAACTCCGACTTCGCCCGCTTTCCCGAGGCCCGCTGGGTCAGCCCGCTCGCCGTCTGACGGGACGTAGCCGACGCGGGAGCGTCCGCTAAACTCTGACTAGTCTGACTAGTCTGACTGGTGATGGAGGAGCATCTCGTGAGACGGTGGCAACTGCAGGAGGCCAAGGCCAAGCTGAGCGAAGTCGTCAAAGCCGCCGTTGCGGAGGGACCCCAGGAGATCACGTTGCGAGGCGAGGGCGCGGCTGTCGTCATGTCCTGCGATGACTATCGGCGCCTTGTGGAACCCAAGCCCCGCTTCGTCGATCTGATGCGCTCGTCGCCACTTCGAGGGGTGAAGCTGCAAGTGGAACGGGACCGATCGCCGGTTCGTGACGTCCAGATCGGCTAGTGGTGGTCTTCCTGCTCGACACCCACGTGGTTTCCGAGCTCACTCGCCCGCGTCCGAATCGACACGTCGTGGACTGGCTCTTCGGTGTCGACGACGACTCGCTCCACCTGAGTGTTCTCACGATCGGAGAGATCCGCAAGGGCGTAGAACTGCTGACCGACAGTGCGAAGAAGAGGGAGTTGCGTCAGTGGCTCGAAGAGACGCTCCCCGAGTGGTTCGGAGACAGGCTTCTCGCAATCACTGCAGACGTGGCTGACACCTGGGGATCTCTTCTCGCTGAGGTAGGGCGGCCCGTTGCGGCGATCGACAGCCTCTTGGCCGCAACGGCTCTCTGCCACGAGTTGGTGCTCGTCACCCGAAACGAGGACGACTTCCCTTACCCACGGTTGTCGGTCGTGAACCCCTGGACGTAGGTGCCGTTGGATCGCGACATACGTCAGTTCTCGATGGCGACGGCGGCGACGGGTGGGAGGTCGTAGCGGGCGAGCGTGAACCCCAGCCGCCGTCGACGCTCACGAGGAGCTCAGCAAGACTGGCTCACCTGGGCATCCCGGTCCCGCGTCCCTACCTTCGTCAAGCTCGCCCGGCGCATCCGACGACACCGACCCGCGATCGAACGCACCCTCGAATGGCGTATCTCGAACGGTCTCGTCGAATCCACGAACACGAAGTGCAGACTCATCCACCGACGTGCCTTCGGGTTCCGCCGGCCGCGAGTCCCTCATCTCACTCGCCATGCTCGCCCTCGGCGGCTACTGCCCCCGACTCCCACGGCGATGACCCACGGGGTCCCGGGAAGAGCCGGAATTCTGGGCTTCCCACCAACTCCGGCATCACCGCACCCGCGAGGAGTCCAAGTTCTTGCTGGGGTTCGGGTAGCAACTCGTGTCACGTGTCAGCAGCCGTGTTGTCTTCGTCGTTGCGACCACCATCAGCGAGAGATTGCACTCGTTGCTCCAACGCATCAATACGCCTAAGAATTGGCATCAGGAGAACTGTAACAATGCCCGCAACTAGAAGGATCTCGGGCTTTATGAAAGCAATAGCGGCCACCAAGATAATCCCGAAAATGGTGCCGAGGAGTACGCGCCATATACTCGCGTGAGAACTCGGCCCATCCAATCCGAGGAACTTGAGCAGTCCATCCATCAGTAGGTTCACTCCCAGTTTCTCCAAGCGCCGATCGCACATCCGCCGATGAGTACAACCCATCCAGCGCCTGGGATGGCGCGGAGAGCGCCTCTTCCCGCAGCCAGGCGAATGAGATTAACGATGCCCAGATACTTGATGCCACCTCCGATGCCGCCGATGAAGCATCCGCGAGCTTTTCTTCCAATCCATCTCGCTTGGCGAGCACCGCGACATGCCTTCTGTCCGTTCTTGCCAAAGGGGCAGAAGCCCTTCTTCCAGGGTTGGCTGATGCCGCCACCTTTGCAGGGTCTCTTGTCCTTACCGACTCGTTTCCCGTTGCGCATCGCGCGATTGTCCTTCCCGCGTCGTCCGAAGATGCACTCTCCATCGAGGTCGAGGTTGTCTATCGGGTCGGCACAGGTGTAGTCGTAGTCGTTGCAGCTTCCGCCTTCGATTGGGTCGATTTGGGTGAAGCGGCCTGTGGTGGGGAGGTAGGGGCGGGCGCCCATTTCGATGATGGGGAGGGTGGTTTGGTGTTCGGTGGGGCGTTGGTGTTGTCCGAGCCAGGCGTAGTCGAGGTTGTGGTTGCTGTTGTCGGGGTAGCCGGTTGTGTTGCCGTAGGGGTCGTAGGTGAGGGTGGAGCCTTGTTTCGTGCCGGTCTGGTTCGCTGTGGCGATGATGTCTCCGTGGATGTTGGGGTACGACCAGACTTGGCTTGTCGAGCGGCGCGTGTAGAGGGTGTTGCCGGGGAGGACGATCGTGCGTTCGATGATCGTGCCGCTGTTGTTGAG
>QWHP01000453.1 GCA_021404985.1 Actinobacteria bacterium ATB1 | reverse complement strand
AGTGGCGCCGTGCCCGGTGACACGCCCCGCGTTCAGCTCTCCGGAGTGACGAAGTCCTTCGCGGGACGGGCCCGTCCCCCCGACGACGAGGATCGTGCCGCAGTCGACAACCTCCACCTGACCGTCGCCGAGGGCGAGATCATCGCTCTCCTCGGCCCGAGCGGATGCGGGAAGACGACGACACTCCGGCTCGTCGCCGGTTTCGAACATGTGGACGCCGGCGAGATCCTGCTCGCCGGACAGCGGGTTGCGGGCCCGCGACTCCACGTCCCACCCGAGAAACGGCGCGTCGGGATGGTTTTCCAGGACTACGCCCTCTTCCCCCACCTCGACGTGGCCGGGAACATCGGCTTCGGCTTGGACCGCACTGCGCGCGACTCCCGCGTTCGCGAGCTCGCAGGGCTCGTGGGTCTCGCCGATCTCCTCGACCGCCGCCCCCGCGAGCTCTCCGGTGGGCAGCAGCAGCGCGTTGCCCTCGCACGCGCCCTGGCTCCCGACCCGGACGTGATCCTCCTCGACGAACCTTTCTCCAACCTCGACTCGGCACTACGCCAGAAGGTCCGTGCCGACGTCCAACAGATCCTGCAGGCTGCCGGAGCCACAGCCGTGTTCGTCACGCACTCTCAGGACGAGGCGCTCTCGGTCGCCGACCGGGTCGCTGTGATGCGTGAGGGCGAGATCGTCCAGACGGGCACGCCGGAGGATCTGTACGAACGCCCCGTCGATCCCTTCGTCGCCTCCTTCATCGCCGAGGCCACGCTGGTACCTGGCGTCGTCCGGGACGGCCGGGTCGAGACCCCCTACGGTGTCACGCCGATCCGGGGTGACGTCCCGTCGGGACACGTGGTGGTCGCCCTCAGGCCCGAGGCGCTGCGCGTATCCGAGGACGCGGCGAGCGAGCTCGTGGTCGTGGACAGGGAGTTCTACGGCCACGACGAGGTGGTGAGCATCAGCGCCGGTCCCGGGGGGGCGTTGCCCACGGCGGAACCCACGCCGGTACTTCGGGCGAGGCTGGGCGTCGACAGGACGATCACGACGGGCACACACGTCAGGGTGGCGTTCGACGTCGATCCCGCGGATCTGTTCCCTCGCGGATCGGGCGCTGCCGATCAGTGACCGTGGGAGCTGTGCCACGCACCGGCGGCCGAGTGACCCGGACGGGGGTCGCGTCCCAACGGCTCGGCCGGGCTCGCCGCGAAGCCTGCCGTGAACCGCGGAAGATCAGCAGGGCGGATGCGGGGAGCGACCTGCTCGAGCTTCGCCTCGAGCTTGCGGGTGCTCGTGAAGGGATGTCTCATGTGCCGGCTCCCAGTAGGTTCCCGGACCGCACCGGGACACCCCCTCCTTCGACGCCGTGCGGAGGGGGACCTTCAGAAAAGTGCCGGGACTGGATCCTCGACGAGCGCACCCCGTGGATACTCCCCGCGACCGAGCGCGACGCGAGCCGGCGCCCAGGACTTGCGGTGGATCTCACTGGGGCCGAGTGCGCGGAGGGCTCGCCGGTGCGACGGAGTCGGATAGCCCTTGTTGGATGCGAAGTCGAAGGGTTCGACCTCGCCGGCGAGGGATCGGGAGAGATCGACCATGAGGGCGTCGCGGGCGACCTTGGCGAGCACGCTCGCTGTCGCGACCGACCTGCAGTGGAGATCTGCCTTGACGACGCAGCGCGTCGGGCAGACACCAGCGAGGAAGTCGTAGCTGCCGTCCATGACCGCGGCGTCGGGGACGATCCCGTGGCCGTCTTCGAGGTTCGCGAGCGCGCGCATCACAGCGAGCCGCATCGCGGAGGTCATCCCGATCTCGTCGATCTCCTCCGGCCAGACGTGGCCGATCCCGTGGGGAATCCGCCGCGAGAGCCGGCCGGCGACGACTTCCCTCTGCTCGGGCGAGAGCAACTTGGAGTCGCGGACACCGCGCGTTCGGTCGTCGGGGTCCCAGCACGCCACCCCTGCGGTGAGCGGGCCCGCCCACGCCCCACGGCCCACTTCGTCCACACCCACCACCGTCTCGTAGCCGAGATCTGCGAGCTCGCGCTCCACCCTGCAGTCGGGACGTGTGCGGCGCGACAGCGACGGACTCATGATCCGGGCAGAGTACCCCACAGGGTTGGAGGCAACAGGACGTCCCGGAGCCGCCTGTGCGTGTGATCGTCGCCGGCGCCGGGCCTGCCGGGGCTGCTGTCGCCAGGGAAGCGTCGCGGAGAGGCCACGAAACCGTGCTCCTCGAAGCTTCCGGCCACGTGGGCGGCCTCGCGGCAAGCTTCGAATTCGCAGGAGTCCGCGTCGACCTCGGCAGCCATCGCCTACATCCGTCGTGCGACCCGCGTGTCATGGCAGATCTGAAGGCACTCCTCGACACCGATCTCGTGGCACGCCCGCGCCACGGAAGGATCCTGATCGCAGGCAGATGGGTCTCGTATCCCGTACGGCCAACAGAGATCGCCACGGTCCTCCCCCCTCGCCTGTCGGGATCGTTCGTCAGGGACCT
>QWHP01000452.1 GCA_021404985.1 Actinobacteria bacterium ATB1 | reverse complement strand
GAAGCTCTTCGGTGACGACTCCGGACAGGCCGAGACGCGGATCGAGGGCACGGAGTTCGCCGTGACACCGCCCGACGGCTGGGAGCCGGCTAGCGAGGAGGATTCGAAGACGATCCGGGCAAGCGTCGAGAAGTCGGGCCTCCCCCTTCAGGGCTCCGCGGAGTTCGTGAACGGGACGACCGTGCTGACGGTTTCCGTGCTCGCGATGCCGGAGATGACATCCGAGGTTCTCCCGACGCTGAACGCCGAGAACGTGCCGGCGATCCAGATCCCGCCTTTCCAGGTCACCAGGCAGGAGTTCAGAGCTCATGCACTCGGTCCCGCCGTATACGTGGAGGCAAGCAAGGACGCGGGTCAGGCCATGATCGAATACATCTACATGCCGGGACGCGTGATCCTTGTTGCCCTCATCAACGTCGGTGAAGCCCTTCATCTCCCCGACGACCTCACCGGATTCGGGGCTGCTCTCGATTCGATCCGGGACGTCAACGCCGCCACCACCACTGCCCCGGCGGCACCCGCGCCGAGCCAGCCCTGACACCCTCGGCTCAGTGGGCACGGAGCTACAGTCGGCACCGATGCGATTCAGAGACCTCGAGCTCGCAGGTCCACGCCTCGTGTTACGCGCCGCAGACGTACACACCCTCGGAGCGATCGGATCCGGCGCGGCCACGCTGGGACGGGCCCTGCAGGCAACCCTCCCACCACAATGGGACGAGCTCGTGCCCGGCGCTGACGAGATCGCCAGGGAATCCGAACGACTCGCCCGGGCACCGGCGTCGCGCGGCTGGTCTCACTGGTTCTGGTTGGGACGCGGGACCGGCCTGACGATCCCCACGCTTGTCGGATCCGGCGGATACGTCGCGCCTCCCGGGGACGGAGGCAACGTGGAAGTGTGCCTTCACCTTTCTCCTGGCACGGCCGCTGCTTCCGTCCGAGAGGGTATGGTGCTGCTTCTCGGATGGGCATGGGAGCACCCCGAGACCACCGAGGTCGCGATCATGGTCGGGGATCTCCCTGAGGCAGCGGCACGGGCCATCGGCGGATTGGGTTTCACCTCGAACCCGGGCGAACATGCCCTCTGGAAGTTGGAACGCCACGCGTTTCGACACGACGGGAGTGCAAGATGACGACGAGCGGAGCATCTGACTGGAAGCGCGCACTGGTCACGGGGGCATCGAGCGGGATCGGCCTCGCCCTTGCAAGCCACGCAGCAGCGCGGGGCCTCGACGTCGTTCTCGTCGCTCGGTCCGAGACCGCGCTCGAGAAGATCGCTTCGGACCTCGAGAAGGCGCACGGGATCCGTGCCGAGGTGCTCGCCGCAGACCTCACGAGCACACTCGGGGTCGAACGTGTGCAGGATCGACTGCGATCGGACGAGGACCCTGTCGACCTGCTCGTGAACAACGCAGGTTTCGGCTGGCACGGTGCGTTCGTGGACCAGGAACAGGATGACGCCGAAGGGCAGATCCGCCTCAATGTCACGGCACTCGTAGACCTGTCGCACACGGCGGCACGTGTCATGGCAGACCGCAAGCGAGGGGGGATCCTCAACGTCGCCTCCATCGGGGGCCACACCCCGAGCCCGGGTTTCGCCGTCTACGGGGCGACGAAGGCCTTCGTGGTCAACTTCACGCTGTCCCTGCACGACGAGTTGCGCACCACCGGTGTGCACGTGACGACGCTCTCCCCCGGGCTCACTCGGACGGGATTCCAGGAGCGTGCCGAGGTCCGGGTCCCCCGGCTGCCTTCGATGGCCTGGACGACTCCCGAAGAGGTCGCAGAAGCCGGCCTGGCCGGGGTCTTCGCCAACAGGGCGCTCGTCGTCCCGGGGATCGTGAACCGCGTGGTCGTGGGCAGCGCACGTCTCCTCCCACCTCGGGTTGCCGCCCGCGCTGGCGCACTCCTGGTCCCCCACCGGGGTGCTTCTAGTCAGGGATAGAGATCTTCGGCTAGGTGTGCAACGGGCTCCTCTCCGGCGAGGACCCGCAATGCGTTCTTGAGGCGCATGTGCTGGATGTAGAGGTCGTGCTCGGCCGGTTGGCCGAGCGATGTGTGTGGACTCTTGAAGTAGAACGAGAGCCAGTCCTGGATCCCCGAGCGTCCGGCCCTGCCCGCGAGGTCGAGGAACAGCGAGAGGTCCAGGACGATCGGGGCTGCGAGGATGCTGTCACGGCACAGGAAGTCGATCTTGACCTGCATCGGGTAGCCGAGCCAGCCGAAGATGTCGATGTTGTCCCAACCCTCTTTCGAGTCCCCACGGGGCGGGTAGTAGTTGATCCGGACCTTGTGGTACAGGTCTCCGTAGAGATCGGGGTAGGACTCGGGCTCGAGGATCGTGTCCAGCACTCCGGTCTTGCTGACCTCCTTGGTCTTGAAGGACTCTGGGTCGTCGAGGACCTCCCCATCCCGGTTCCCGAGGATGTTGGTCGAGAACCAGCCGTGGATTCCCAGCATCCGCGCCTTGAAAGCCGGCGCGATCGCGGTCTT
>QWHP01000451.1 GCA_021404985.1 Actinobacteria bacterium ATB1 | reverse complement strand
CATTCCGATCTCCTCGTCGGGACATCTCGTCATCGTCCCGTGGGTCTTCGGGTGGACCTTCACCTCACCCGCGGCCGAGAAGACGTTCGACGTCGCGCTCCACCTCGGCACCCTGATCGCGGTCGTCGTCGCCCTGCGCGCCGACGTGAAGGGGCTGCTCTCCTCGGCTTGGGACATAGCCAAAGACCGCAAGGTCGACACGTTCGAGCGTCGACTCGTCGTCTACCTCCTGCTCGGAAGCATCCCGGCTGCGGTCACCGGGTTCGTCTTCGAAGACGTCATCACGGACCTGTTGAGCGACCCCTGGGTCATCGCCATCGCGCTCGCGACGTTCGGCGCCGTGATGTACACGGTCGACCGGCTCTCCTCCACGAACCGGGAGTTGGAGTCCCTGAACGCACGGGATGCCCTGTTCGTAGGCGTCGCGCAGGCAGTGGCGCTGATCCCTGGGACGTCGCGGTCCGGGATCACGATCACAGCCGGGATCCTCCGCGATCTGACCCGCGTTGCCGCTGTCAGGTTCTCGTTCCTCCTTTCGCTGCCCATCACCGCCGGTGTGGTGTCGTACAAGTTCCTCGAGCTCTTCACCGACGGACTGCCCGAGGGGCTCACTGTCGGCGACTTCGTCATAGGGGTCGTCGGATCGGCCGTCGCCGGCTGGCTGGCGATCGAGTGGCTGCTCGCCTACCTGCGCAAGCGCACCATGCTCGTCTTCGTCGTGTGGCGCTTCGCCGTCGCGCTACTGATCGTCGCTCTCATCGTCACCGGGGTTCGGCCCGCTGTCAACTGAGGTCGCGGGTTCCGGGAGCGGGTCGGTCGGAGCCACGCCGTCGTCCTCCGGGGGCGTGAGGCTGAGAGAGAGGGTCCCGGCGCGTGAGGCCAGCTCCACACGCCCCACGTCGCCGGGAGTGACGATCAGTGAGACCGCGACCTGGCCCGGGACGTCTGCCTGGGGCGCGATGGAACGTACGGTCGCGCGGCGGACGACCCTGGCGGACGTCTCGACGGTCGGCCCGGTGCCATCGCCGGTGGTTGCTTTGCCGGCGGTTGCCTCGGCTTCGCCCACGCTGGTCGTCACGATGACGTCGACCGTGTCACCGACTGCCAACCCGAGCGGGTCGGGAACCACGACCGTCACGGTTCGGGCCCCTTGGGGTACGGGCAGGCTGGGCGGAATCGTGGACTCCGGTGCGGATTCCCGTTCCTGGTCTTGTTCCTGCGCTTGCTCCTCGTCGGCGGAGGTCTCGACAGCGGACTCCGAGTCTGGACTGTCGACCGGCGTTGTGGGGTCGCCTGCTCTCGCCAGAAGCACGATGACGGCGACGAGAGCGATCGCGGCCAGCAGCGCAGGTTTGAGGTAGCGAAAGAGGGGGTTCTCCGGCGCGGCACGGAGAGAGGGACGACGGTGCATGTGGGCCTCCTGCACGCAGACGGACCGGTGCGGGGAAGCCGGGGAGGGGGAAGCCGGGGGAAGGGGATCGGCACCGAGGTTAGCCGGTACCGGGCGCCGGTTTCAGACCTGAGCTCCCTGCGTCGCGGTGTTGCACGGGCAAGGCGGGGGGTCTTCGGGCAGGTCGCGCACGAGAGCCTCGAGGGCCACGGTCAGGCGCTCGTTGTTCCCCTTGAAGACGGCGAGGATCTCGTCGACGGTCACCGGCGTGATCCCGCTGTCCTCGCTGAAGCCCGCGTCGAAATCGGTGATGAGGGAGATGTTCACGTAGCACATCTCGGCTTCGCGGGCGAGGGCTGCCTCGGGGTGCTGTGTCATGTTGATGACCTCCCAGCCCTGTGACGAGTACGACGCAGACTCGGCCCGCGTCGAGAACCGGGGTCCTTCGATCACGACGACCGTCCCCGATTCCAAGGTCGTGACGCCGGCCTCGCGACAGGCCGCCACCGCCCGGGGCCTCAGGTCCGGACAGTAGGGGTCGGCGAAGCTGATGTGGGTCACCGGGGGCTCGTCGAAGAGGGTGTCGCCACGTCCCTTCGTGCGGTCCACGAGCTGGTCGCAGACCACAAAGGTTCCCGGTTCGACATGTCGCTGGAGGCTTCCCGCGGCGCAGGGACCGACGAGCTTGCGCACACCGAGTGACTTCATCGCCCACACGTTCGCCCTGTAGGGAACGCGGTGCGGCGCAAACTCGTGCGTTCGGCCATGGCGGGGGATGAAGGCGACACGCTTACCGTGAATCTCGGCGATCTTCACCGCTGCGGCCGACGGACCGAATGGGGTCTCGATCTCGAGCTCCTCGGCGTCCTCAAGATACGACTCGAAACCGGACCCCCCGAAGATCCCGACGAGGGCCCGGGGCTCCGGGACGCGGGCCATGTCGCCCTCAGGCGCTCTTTTCGGACTTGCCCGCAGCCGACGAAGTCGACTTCGACATGTCCGACGAGCCCGGGGACTTGGAGTCCGAGGAGGACTTGGAATCCGCGGAAGATGAGGACTTGGAGTCCGAGGAGGACGAGTCCGACGCCGAGGTCGAAGCCGCTGC
>QWHP01000450.1 GCA_021404985.1 Actinobacteria bacterium ATB1 | reverse complement strand
TCGGCCGACGACCGTCTTGTGGAGATAGCGACCTCTCTGGAGGGCGAGGGCCGGCCCGCGTGCGCCGTCACGTCGGATCGGGAGCTGCAGGACCGTCTAGCGGCGCACGGCATCGCGTCCGTCCCATCCGAGGTGTTCCTCGAAGTGGCGGAGGCCCCACTGCGATGAGCCCCCCGATCCCCGACGAGGAGCGTGCCTACTATCTCGCGACCTTCGCGGGCCGAACCCTCGTCGTCGGCGTCCTGCACGAAGCCGCGCTCGACGAGTGCCGCCACCTGGCCGAGGAGCTGCGCGAACGTGGCGCCCGCGTCGTCCTCGTCGAGCCTGAGCCCAACGCAGGCCCGGTCGAGGATGCCGACGTCGTGGATGTGTGGAGAACGCTGAACGAGCGCGGAACCGCCACGATCCGTCGCAGGGACGTTCGGCCCGCCGCCGAGCGGATCGCCGAGGCAGGCCGGGTGCACAAGCTCGTTCTCGTCGGCGAGTGCCTCATCGTGCGGGACCGCAGCGGGGAACGGAGGAGTTTCGTGGACGTGGCGACCGCCGGCCTTCCGGCCGCGATCATGGACGTTGCTGCGCCGCTGTATCGGGGAGTCGAGGGAGTCAACCTCTGCGAGCCCGGCCTCGTTGCCGAGGAGCTCCTGACGTACAGGGGAAGCGGGACACTGCTCACGCTGGGTGACTACGGCGAGGTCCGTCCCCTCGGATTTGACGACTACGCCGCAGTCGCAGCTCTGCTGCGGCGCGGTAGCGACCTCGGCTACCTGAGGGAACGAAGCAGCGAGGAGATAGAGGCCGTCTTGCCGCGTGCCTTGGGCTTCTTCGTGTCGGGCGGGTCGCCGGCGGGTGTCGTCGCGCTCGAGTCGGACAGGTACGCGGGGACGGGCTACGGCGAGCTCGAGTCCCTGTTCACGATCAGTCGCTTCCATGGCGAGGGGGTCGGGAGGCGCCTCGTCGAGGCTCTCGAGGACAAGGCGCGGGACTCCGGGCTGGGGCATCTCCTTGCTGTGACGACGAACGACGAAGCGGCCGACTTCTTCCGGACCTGTCGTTTCGACGAGGTGGGCCCGGATGAGATCCCCGATGCGAAGTGGGTTTCCTACCCGGCGGACCGGCGGCGCTCGGTCCGGTGCTTCACCCTCGACCTCTGATCCGCGCGCTCACTCGGGTGTGCAGCAGAACTCGGCGGGTGGTGACGGGTGCCCGAAAAGATCGCATGCGTTGCCCCAGGCCATCCGTTCGACCTCGTCACGCGCAATACCCGCGAACGTGGTTTCGAGAGTCGCCTGCGAGTCGGGCCACGTCGAGTCTGCGTGCGGGTAGTCCGTCTCGACCAGGATCCGGTCCACGCCGATCCGGTCGCGGAGGTGGATGGTCGAAGGGTCGTCAAGGGTGCAGAACCAGAAGTTCAGTTGCAGCGTCTCGGACGGGCGGATATCGGCACGAGCCCAGATGCCGGTCGGGGCGCCGCTGTGGTCGATCACGTAGTCGAGCCTGTCCGCGAGCATCGGAACCCATCCGATGCCACCTTCGGCCAGAATGACCCGGAGGCGCGGGAAGCGCAACGGTATCCCCGCCCAGATCCAGTCGGCGGTGGCAGCCATGGAGTTCACGGGGAACAGGGTCGTCAGGAGTCCCAGGGGTGCTTCGCGTGACGTGGCCGCCGACCAGGCCGACGAACCCGTGTGGAGGCAGACGACGGTGTCCGTCTCCTCGCACGCGGACAGGAAGGGGTCCCAGTGGTGTGTGTGGACGGACGGAAGGCCGAGGTTGGCCGGGTTCTCCGCGAAGGAAACGGCTCTGAATCCCCGAGCGGCGTTCCTGCGGATCTCATCCCCTGCCAAATCGGGGGCGGGGAGCCAGGGGATCTGGAGAGGGATGATCCGGTCGGGAGCTCCGCCCGCCCAGACGTCGATGTGCCAGTCGTTCCAAGCCCTGACGCATGCCAGCCCGAGGGCCGGGTCGCTGCAGCGCGCGAAGATCGTCCCCGAGAAGCCGGGCAGTAGTGAGGGAAAGCACAGAGACGCCCAGATCCCTGCGACATCCATGTCGGCGACGCGTGCTTCGATGTCCCAGCAGCCACGCCGCATCTCGTCGAAGCGGGCGGGTTCCATCGACCACTCGTCCCGTGGGCGTCCGACGACGGCGTTGAGGCCGATGTTCGGATAGCGTTTTCCGTCGAACTCCCAGAGCTCACTGCCGTCGGGAGCCGCAACGACGTGGGGTGCTCGTTCCGCGAGTTGCTTCGGCAGGCGCCCGTGGAAGAGGTCGGGAGGCTCGATCAGGTGGTCGTCGGCCGAGACGATCGGAACGAACCTCCGGCGGGGCTCGGGGTCGGGCAGCAACACTTTCGTGCCTCAGGCCGAGACGTTCGCCAGGTCGCTCCCCGTCGTGCCTCTCTCGTCACGTTTGCCGTCCCCCGTCCTGGTGGTCAGGTCGCGGCCCGGGACCCGTGCCCTCAGGGCTCCGACGGTGCACTCCTCCCGGGGCCTGTGGGCGAAGGGGTCGAACGAGAACACCCTCATC
>QWHP01000449.1 GCA_021404985.1 Actinobacteria bacterium ATB1 | reverse complement strand
GATCCGCTTCCGGCGGGATCCCTCGGCCGGTTTCAGGTCGTGCAGCTTGATGAGGCCGCCGGATTCCTGCTCTTCCATCAGAACTCCTCGACTCTGACGAGGTGGTTCACACGCCTGACCATACCCCTGATCTCGGGACGGTCTTCCTTCACCACCGAATGCCGGATACGACGCAGGCCTAGCGCACGGAGTGTGGCCCTCTGTTTGGGCGGACACCCTATCGGGCTTCGCACCTGGGTGATTCGCAGTCGTCCTGCCATGTCAGTCATCTCTCCTGGAGTCAGACGCCCTCGGCGGGAGTGACACCCACGAGGGACGCCTCGCGATAGGCATCGAGCAACTTCTTGGGCGCCACTTCCTCGGCAGTCTTCCCCCGAAGACGGGCGACGGCATCGGGCGACCTGAGGCCGCGCAGGCCGGCCATGGTGGCGTGCGCGACGTTGATCGAGTTGGGAGAGCCCAGCGACTTTGCGAGGACATCCCGGACCCCCGCACATTCGAGGATCGCGCGAACGGCACCACCGGCGATCACGCCGGTACCAGGAGATGCCGGCTTCAGGAGAACCCGGCCCGCCCCATCCTCGCCGATTATCGGGTGGACGATCGTGGTCCCCGCCATCGTGACTCGGATGAAGTTCCGCTTCGCCTCCTCGATCGCCTTCTGAATGGCGATGGGGACTTCCTTGGCCTTCCCGTAGCCGACACCCACACGCCCGCGGCGGTCACCTACCACGACCAGTGCCGTGAAACTGAAACGCCGGCCGCCCTTTACGACCTTGGCAACTCTGTTGACGCTGATGACTCGCTCTTCGAAAGGACTTCTGTCGTCCTGTGCCATGTGGTCGGGCTCCTCTCGGCTCTCGAAACTCTACGGATCTTCCTTCAGAACCTCAGGCCCGCTTCGCGAGCTGCGTCGGCCAAGGCCTTCACCTTGCCGTGGAAGAGGTTCCCGTTACGGTCGAAGACGACCTCGGTGACACCTGCTGCCAAAGCACGCTCCCCGACCACCTTGCCGACCGAGGCGGCAGTTTCGCAGTTCGCACCGGCCTCGATCCCACTCTCGAGCGTGGACGCAGCCGCCAGCGTACGTCCCTTGGAGTCGTCGATCACCTGCGCATACATGTGCCGATTCGACCTGTGGACCACGAGCCGAGGCCGCGACTCCGTTCCCCGGATCTTCTTGCGAACGCGCCTCTTGCGCCGCAGCCACTGCGCTTGCCTCGGATGCATCTTCGCCATCAGACAGCTCCCGTCTTGCCCGCCTTGCGCCGTACGTGTTCGTCGACGTAGCGGATGCCCTTGCCCTTGTACGGTTCGGGCTTGCGGATCTTGCGTATGTCGGCAGCCACCTGCCCCACCTGCTGCTTGTCGGTTCCCCGCACCACGATGCGGGTCGGCTGGGGCACCTCGAACTCGATGCCTTGGGGGCACTCCACGACGACCGGATGCGAGTAACCGACCTGGATCTCGAGATCCTTGCCCTTCATCTGGGCTCTGTATCCGACACCGATGATGTCGAGCTCCTTCTGGAAGCCGTCCGTGACCCCGACGACCATGTTGTTGACCAGGGATCGGACGAGCCCGTGCATCGCACGGTACTGCGGCTGGTCGTTGGGTCGCGTGACCACGATCACGTCACCCTCTCGGTTGACTTCGACGAGATCCGGGAGGTCGGTCTCGAGGCTCCCCTTGGGCCCCTTGACGGAGACGCGGGACCTCTCGATCTTCACTTCGACCCCGGAGGGGATGTCGATGGGGCTGTTGCCGACACGGCTCATCGGATCACCACACGTAACAGAGGACTTCCCCGCCAACGTTCTCGCTGCGGGCTTGCTTGTCTGACATGACACCGTTCGATGTCGAGATGATCGCCACACCGAGCCCACCCATGACCCTGGGGAGCTTCGAAGACTTGGCGTAGACACGTAGGCCCGGCTTCGAGACCCGCTTGAGGCCCTGGATCGCCCTCTCCCTGTCGTCGAGATAGCGCAGCTTGATGTCGAGCAGATCCTGGCCCCCGAGGTTGCGGTCATGCAGCTCCTTGTCGGTCTGGGACCTCACCTCGAAGCCGTCGATGTACCCCTCCTGCTGGAGGATCTCGGCTATCGCAACACGCAGCTTGGAAGTCGGCATCGCGACTTGATCGTGGTGAACGATCAGCGCGTTGCGGATCCTGGTGAGCATGTCTGCCACTGAGTCGGAGACGATCATCGAGTCACCTCACCAAGACGCCTTCGTGACACCGGGGAGCTCCCCGCTGTGCGCCATCTCGCGGAAGCAGATGCGGCACAGGCCGAACTTGCGAAAGACCGCCCTCGGACGGCCGCAGCGACGGCACCGCGTGTACGCACGGGACGAGAACGCCTTCGGTTCCTTACCCTGTGCAATTCGTGCCTGGTCGTGTTTGATGGCCGCCGCAACTCTCGCCTGCTTCTCGGTCAACGCTTTCTTCGCCACTGTGTCTCCTCGAACTCAATTCCGCCGGAAGGGGAAGCCGAACGCGTCGAGCAGCGCCCGGCCCTCCTCGTCT
>QWHP01000021.1 GCA_021404985.1 Actinobacteria bacterium ATB1 | reverse complement strand
GAGGTGCGGGGTGTGGGCGGGAACATGGCCGTCGAGGTCCCGTTCGCGGTCGTCGCAGGCACGGCGCAAGCCGCCGACGACTACTCCACGCTGTTCACACCGGCGACGGTGACGGTGAACCCGGACGCGAGCTCGTTCGTGCCCGTCATGATCGTCGCCGACGCGATCGACGAGGACGACGAGACCTTCACGGTGACTGCCGGAACCGCGAGCGCGCCGGTCGCGATCCTCGACGACGACCTGCGGCCGGTCGCCGTCGTCGACGGCCTCTCGATCACGGAGCCTGACGAGGGGACGGTGAACGCCCCGGTGACCGTGCGTCTCGTCGATCCGGTCACCGGTCTTCTGCCCCAGGTCTCGGGTCGGGACGTCGTCGTCGCCGCCCAGACGCACGACGGGACCGCCGTCGCCGGATCCGACTACGTCGAGACTGTCGGCAACGTCGTGTTCGCGCCGGGTGAGACGGCGAAGGTCTTCGACGTCCCGATCGTCGGAGAGGAGGTCGACGAGGACGACGAGCAGTTCACGGTAACGATCAGCCCCGCAGGGAACGTGACCGTGCAAGAGGACGAGTCGGCGACGATCACGATCGTGAACGACGACGGACCGGGCGGCACCGGGACCGTCGCCGAGCAGCTCGAGACCGGAGGCGGGTCGCTCTTCGACGTCCTCGACGAGTGGGGCGACGAGTACGACTTGGACCGCTCCGCGCCCTCGCCCTTCGAGCTACCCGGGCTCACCGACGAGCTCGCGAGCCTCTACGAACCCCAGGACGACCTCGACGCGCTCGAGAGCCCGTTCGCCGGCCTCGACGACGACTTCGAAGCGCTTTGTGGGCAGCTCGAGGCGCGCGGTCTGAGCATCGACTGGGTCGAGGGGGGCGCGTGCGGGTACCCGGCACCGCCTGCCGCCGAGGACATCATCCAGATCCGCTACACCGCGAGCCTTGCAGACCTCACCGAGGCCGCCGGCTTCAACGGCGACGAGTTCAACGACGACGCCGAGAGGATCCTCGACGGACTTGCCTCGCAGCTCGGCTTCGACGCCGACTTCGACTCCAGCGCAGATGTGATCGTGACCCTGGTGGTCGGTGTCGACGAAGCCGGCTTCTATGTCGCCGACGAGAGCGGCCTCCGCCTCGAGATCGGCGCCACCGCCACGGTCAACGGCACCGGCGATGTCGGCGGAATCGACGGTCTCTCGCTCAGCGGCCCTGTGGACGTCGACGTGGCCGTCCTGCTGGGCGCCAACGGCGGCGCGTCGCGGCTGCGTGTCACCGACCTCGCCGGATCACCGGCGGCTTACCTGCGCCCGGCGGCCGAAGGAACCGTCGGCCTCCATCTCGACGCCGGCTTCGACCCCGTGGAGCTCGCGTGGGACAGCACCTTCACCCTCGAAGTCGACTCGGACTTCGAGACGACGATCGACGTGGATGCCCGGCTCGAGGGCACGCTCACCCTGCCGGGCCTCACCGAAGCCGGTGATCCCGCCGAGTTCGACCTCGTCGGCACATACGACAGCGGGATGGAGACCTGGACTCTCACCGGGGAGGGGGCCTCCGGGGCGGAGTACGCGCTGCGCGGGTTCGACGTCGAGGAGCTCGGCTTCACGATCGTGCTCACGCCTGAGGTGTTCAGCGGTACGGCGTCGCTTTCCCTGAAGGCCGACCTCGGCGGGCCCGAGACACCGCTCACGCTCGACTGCGACGGCGCCTTCGACCACTCCGTGCTGCACGCGGAGTGCCACCTCGCGCTCGACGAGGCGAACATCAGCGACAACCCGACGCTCGTCCATCTGCACGGTGCCACGGTGGACGCGGTATTCGACGGAGACATCGCGACCGGCGACATGAGCGGCGGGGTCGACGTCGCAGCCGCCACCCTCGTCGTTCTGCCGGAGCCGGCGCCGACCGGTCAGGTACCCGAGGGCGCTGCGCGGGCAGAGAACGTCACCGGATCCCTCGACACCGACGGGAACCTCGCGCTGCATGCTGGCCTGCTGACTGGCAGCATCGGCGGCAAGATCGACTTCAGCGCTGCCGAGGTCGACTTCTCGCTCGGTCCCGACGCGACCGGTCCCGTGTTCACAGTCGACACTGTCACGGCGACGATCCCCTCCCTCAACGGCCTCGGCGTCACCTTCAGCGGCTTCCACCTGAACCGCGACGGCACTTTCGGCGCCGAAAGCATCAGCGTGGCATCGGAGGGCTTCCTGCAGACGATCGGCCTCGCCGGGATCCTGCCGTTCGACATCACCGAGGTCGAGGTCGAGTTCCCGGACCACGAGGACCTGGACTCCTTCGACGTCGCCGTCACGGGGCACTTCGACTTCGCCTCCATGGCGGCCCTCCCGTTCACGCCGGTCATCGGCCTCGGCGGCGACCCGGTCACCCCGTCGTCCCCACCCGAGGACAACGTCTTCACCTTCACGATCGCCGTCGACTCGCTCAGCGAGGGACAGGTACGGCCGTGGGACCTCGGCCCGATAACGCTCGGCTTCGACGACCTCGAAGTCGGCGACGTGACGCTTGGGGCACAGCTCACACTCGGCGCCTACGCGGACGGCGAGTGGGTCGACGACTTCGGCGGCAGCCTCTCGATCGAGGGCGGCCTCGACGACATCGCCGGTGAGGCGACGATCGACGTCGCGGGTGCCCTCGACATCACATCCGGAGGGGCCGCCCTCGACCTGAGCGGCACGTTCAGCATCTCGGCCGACCTGAGCGAGGACATTCGGATCGAGGGTGCCTCGCTCGACTTCGCCCTCGGCGTCGCCGTCGACGACCAGTGGCAGTTCACGATCAGCGGCCCGACCTTCGACGGTGCCGGGGTCGATCGCATCGAGGTCGCCTTCGGAGAGTTCATGCGCCTCGTCGGTACCAACGTGGGTATCGACTTCGATCCCGCGCCCGGTCAACCGCTGGTCGCCGTAGGTGGACAGCCGTGTGACGAGGGAGAGATACCTCCCTGCGACGGGTCGGCGGCGGTCGAGTTCGACGACGAGCTCGGGGTTCTCGCCGGCTGGGGTGGCGAGGCGGGCCACTTCGCTATCGACGCCGACCTCACGCCGCGGGTGCTCCCCGGGTTCTTCCTGAGCATCTCCGTGCCCGACGACGAGCGCTTCGGGCTGCCCGACTGGCTGCCCGTGCGCATCGACGAGATCGGAATCCGCTTCCCGAACGTCGACCTCGGCAACATCCCGCCCGAAGGCACCGAGATCACCGATCTCGCGGACTTCGCCATCCGCTTCTCCGGGGGCATAGAGGCGAACGAGACATGGCCGATCTCGGCCGCGGTCGACGGCCTCGAGGTGGACCTCGGGAAGCTCGTGCGGGGTGAGTTCCCGATCACGAATCTCGTCGGGTTCGAGATGGGTGTGGAGCCGTTCGAACTCGCACCCGGTTTCGAGATCGGCGGCGGCCTCGAGCTCAAGACGATCGACGTCGACGGAGACCCCGCCCCGGGCGAGCAGACCGAGACCGTGTTCTACGGGCGCATCTTCGGCCAGTTCGAGTACGAGGGCTTCGGTGCCGGCATCGACCTCGTCGTCACGGAGTACGGCCCGGTCCTGGCGCAGGTCCTGGTCCCTGTCGGCGTTCCTATCGACGGTGGCCTGCTGGGCGGCGTGATCCTCTCCGGCGTCGAAGGCGGTCTGAAGTTCGGGGGCCCGGCATTCCCCGACCCCGACAGCCCGCTCGACATCCTCCACGACCCGGCGTTCGACACCGACTTCCCCGTCAACGAAGACACCATCCGCGACTCGGTGGAACCGGCGGTGCAGAACGGCAACCTCACGTGGGACAGCGGGTTCACCGTTGCCCTGTCGGGCAAGCTCACGCACGCCATGGCCCCGGCGATCGTCAGCGGCGACGTCACGATCGGGATGAACGTCGGTCTGATCCCCGGGCAGCAGGGCGTGAAGTTCATCGGCAGCGGAGACATCTCGGTCTGGGGCATGGAGTTCGCAGGTGCCGCCCTGCTCATCGACCTCCAGAACCCGCTCGAGCCGAAGTTCGACTATGCCTTCGAGACCCCGCAACCGGGCAACCCGCTCGGTTTCCTCCTGCCCGCCCAGGCACAGCTCACCGCGAGCCTCGACACGACGGGCATCATCCCGGGCTTTGCCCTGGGTGTGGCCACGTTCGTCGACAGGGTCGTTCACGACGGCGTCGAGGTCGGCCAGGACTTCTTCGTCGCCGCCCTCGACGCGCTCGCCATGAGCCTCGAAGGTGACCACACACGCCCGCTCGCCCGTCTGTTGCTCGACACCAGCGGCGACGGGTTGGTGTCCAGCGGTGAGGATCAGCAGGTCATCACGCGTGAGTTCCTGACGCCGCGTGCCATCGCGCTCATGGGCGGCGGCGGCCTGCCGGCCGACTCGGCATCCGCCGGCCGGGCGGCACGGATGTTCGTCGCCGACCTGTTGAGCGCGGGAAGCGATCTGCTCGATGACTTCGATCTCTCCGCCGTGTTCACGCACGCCGACTACGCCGCTTTCGCCGAGCTACTGGGCGCAGGCGGTGAGTCGATCGCCGCCCTCTTCGGCGTCGTCCGCGACGCCGTGCAGGAGGCCGGTGACGCCTTCCTCTCCCAGTTCGACCCCTCGTTCCATCTCATGGGCATGCTCCAGCCCATCATCCTGGGCATCCCCTTCGGCGAGCCCCAGCACCAGGTCGAGCTGATCATCTCCAAGGACGGCCTCGGCTTCGGCTTCGACACGAGCATCGGCGACATCGGGATACAACTGTGCGACCGCATCATCCCGGTCATCTCCGGTGCGATCTGCAGGTTGATGACGCTCGGTTTCGAGGACCACCTGGGCATGACCTTCGAGCTGCCCATCGGCGGGATCCTCGAGGGCCTCTTCGGCGGCTCAGGTGTGCCGAGGATCGACCCGATGAGCGGTGACTGGGCGATCGAGCTGCGCGGCGGCCTGCGCTGGCTCGACTTCGAGGTCGGACAGATGTCGGGGCTCGTCGTGGCAGCCGACAACCCGGCGTTCCTCGACGCGCACGTTCAGAAGCTCTGGGAACACCCCGACGCGCCACTCGACCCGAGCCGCATCCCCATCCAGACGGAGGCGCACTACCTCGACATCGTCGACCACGGCGGAATCCTGCTCACCGGCCGGCTTCTGCTGCCCGAGCTCCTCACCGACCCGGTCGGACTGCTGTCGGAGGTGAACCTGGCGGTGCCCGACAACATCCTCGACATGCCGGACTGGATCGCGGGCATCGCAGACCATCTCGGCCGGACCGCCCAGCCCGCGTCCGTGCAATTGTTCATGCCGGGATTCGGCGAGGTCTTCGAGTTCGCCTTCGACGCCGCAACCGAGGCTGAGCGGATCTCGCCGATAGGGACGGGCCAGGCGCTCGCGGACGCGTTCAACGATGTCTCGCAGACCGCGTACATCGAGGGAACCTTCGATGGCACACTCCTAAGCCTGCCGTTCGGCAAGGCCGTTGTCACGGCTCAGGACCAGAAGCTTTCGGTCGACGGGGTGTTGCCACTGCTCGGCCTGCGGTCCCGTTTCCAGCTCGACGTGAAGCCGACCCTCGGTGCCGACGGCGTGGTCGATCTACCCCGTGCGATCGCAACCACGACGATCGACGAGGTCGACGTCGACGACGTCCTCGCCCGCTTCGGGCTCCCACCCCTCATCAGTGGTGTCGCCGGTGTCGACGCCACATTCCGGGCCGTCTCACCGGGCTACGACCCGTCGTCGTCCGACCCGCTGCTGCGGGCCGGCGGGATCGAGATCTCCTCCCGACTGCGGATCGCGGGAGTCGTGAACAACGCTCGTTACACCATGAAGCTCTCGCCCAACGGGGACATCGCTGCATCCGCGGGGGTCACGGCGTTCACGCCCGTGCCGGACATCACCCTGAGAAATGCCACCGTGGGCTTCGCCATGACCGGCGGATCGTTCCAGGGGAATCTGGCGGGGACCGTCAACCTCAGCGGGTGGCTCGCCGCGGCGCTCGGCGTCACGTCGATCGGCGTCACTGGATCGTTCGACAGCGACGGGAACGTCTCGCTCTCGTTCACGCTGAACGGAGTCACCTACGACCTCATCGAGCTGGCGAACGCGAGCGTGGACGAGATCGTCGACTTCCTCGTCTCACTCGGTCGCGACCTCACCGAGATCGCGGAGTTCCTCTATGAGAACGTGACCGGGTCGGTGAGCGCGATCGTCGACCAGCTCGTCCGCCTGGGCGCCACTTACCTGGACATCGTCCAAGCCCTCTATGGCTCCGTGACGAACAGCCTTCGAACCCTCGTGACGCAACTCCTCCGGATAGGCGCCAGTTTCACGGACATCGCGAGCGCCCTCGACCAGGGTACGACGGCGACGGTGTCGGCGATCATCAACGCGATCGACGATTTCACGAACGCGTCCCTCACGGATCTCGTGAACGCACTAGAAGCCATGGGGACGACGACGCTCGGGTCGATCATCAACCTCCTGGAGGCGATCGGATATTCGAACTTCGCGAACATCGCTGCGGCGTTGGACGCGGCTACAGGGTTCTCGGACTCCGACATCATCAACGCGATCGACGACTTCACGACCGCCTCCCTGACGACGCTCGTGAACGCGCTCGAGGCCATGGGCAATACGGCGCTGGGGACGATCATCGACATGCTCGAGGCGATCGGGTACACGAACGTCCGTCAGCTTGCCACTGCGCTGGACGACGCCACGTCGGCGACGTTCCGGCAGATCGCCAACGCCTTGGATGACTACACAACGGCGTCCTTCAACGCCATCGGCGACGCGCTCAGGTACGCGGGTGCTTCCTATGCCACGATCGTCGACGCTCTCGACTGGGCGACGAACGCCACCGTGAACCAGATGGCGGACGCCATCCGCTACGCCGGGGCTTCGTTCACCTCTGTGATGCGGGCGCTCGAGGCCGAGCTCAACGTCGACCGCTATGACACGGCGGCGCAACTCCAGCGGCTCGGCGCGAGCATCACCCAGATCCTGAATGCGCTCGTGGCTGTCTACAACGCCGGTTACGACTCCCTCGTGAACGTCCTCGTCTCTCTCGGTCTGGCCGTCCAGGATGCAATCGCGGTAGTGCTCGACTTCCTCGACGGCTGATCGCGTTTCCCGGAATGAATCGCCGGAGCACGCCGCGCATCTGTTCGAGGTCGGCGAAGTACCCGAGCTCGTGCCGGTCGGCGAGCGGCGAACACGGCTGCCCTCAACCGGGAGCAGTCACCAGCGAAGCAATGCGGTCGTATCGTGGGACGTCGTCACCCACGATCCGTCCGATCCATCGGAGCGACTCGGCGGGATCGATGGCCGTGCCGAGGGCGATCATGGCTTCGATATCGACCCAATCCTTGGGCCCGTCGTAGATCACCTTGCACACCGTCAGATGTTCGGCTGATGCAGCACTCGGATCTGCTCGTCGCCGAACGGGACCTCGACGGCAGCGCGATCGGCGGCCTCGTGGAAGCGGTCGTGGGAGAAGAAGAGGTCGATCGGCGTGTGGTCCCAGGTCATCCTTGCCTGGCCGGCGCGCGGGATCGTCGAGGCTGCGTCACCGATGTCGACCCCGAGGGCGGCCAAGGGCGCGAGCACCCGTTCGGCCTCCTCGACCGGGACGAAGACGTTGACGTCGATGTCTACTGGCGCCCGGGGCTCGGCGTGTTAGGCGAGCGCGAGCGCCCCACCGAAGGCGTGGGGGATCTCGTCGAGTGCTGCGTGGATGGCCAGGATCTTCCCGGCAAGGGTCGGTGCGTTCACGTGGACTCGATGCGGGGGAACTCGAGCGGTCGGCGGGGACGGTGCCCGACGGCGTCAGCCACACTGAGCACGTCGAGCAGGCGTCGAGCGTGCTCGTCGAGATCGGCGGGTGGGGGGATCTCCGGGGGTGTGGGAGCGATGCGGAGTTCGAGGACTTCGCCGGCTGCGGCGATCAGTCGACGCAATGTCCCTGTCGTGGGGTCGCGTCGGCCTTGCTCATGGGCAGAGATGACAGGCTGGCTTGTGCCGGCCCGGGCTGCCAGCGCAGCTTGGCTCAGCGACCGTCGCCGTCGAGCAGCACGGATCAGTCGACCGGCATTCATGCCCCGACCTAGCCGTGATATGTCGTATTGCCTATGCACCCATTGCCTCGACGACACCACCTCTCGGTGCGCTCCGCTGTCGACCAGGTGTTGGGCTGCTGACTGTGTATCGCCCAGACGAGCCGTGATCCGGCTTCCGGATATCCTCTTGGGCGATGATCCCCTACGACACCTATCCCCAGTTTCTCGGGCGGTTCAACACGTTCGGTCTCATGGTCGGGTTGGGCATTGTCGCCGGGGCCTGGGTCGCAAAGCGTCATCTCGACGCGAACGGTGAGAACGGCGACCAGGTCTACAGCTTCGCGTGGTGGGCGGCGATCTTCGGGATCGTCGGCGCCAGGGTCGTCTGGGTGTTGAGTCATCCCGACACCTACCTCGACGACCCCCTCAGCGTGTTCGCACTCTGGGAGGGCGGCCTCTCGTTCTTCGGGGGGTTCCTCGCCGCGGCGCCGGTGGCCTACGTCTGGCTGAGGGGGAGGCCTGATGTCAGCCGCCGGGTGTTCCTAGACGGAACCTCTCTCGGTCTCGTGTTGGGTCTCGGCATCGGGAGGATCGGGTGCACCTCGGTGGGGGAGCACCTGGGCGGACCAACCGACTTCTTCCTCGCCGTCGAGTTCCGCGGCTTCGCGTGGAACGGGACCGAGGCGACGCTGAACGGCACCCCGATCAACACGGGGACGAGCTTTCACAACACAGCCGTGTACGAGTTCTTCCTCTTGATGGGTCTTTTCGTGGCTCTCCTCTTCCTCCGCCGGCGGGGGGTGCGCGCCGGGTTCCTCGGCGGTGTCGCAGGAGTCGCGTACGCGATCCTGCGCTTCGGTCTCGACTTCCTCAGGGTCAACGACAACACGACCCTCGGCCTCACCGGCGCCCAGTTCGGCTGCATTGTCCTCCTCGGTCTCTCGATCTGGTGGTTGAGACACGTGGGTGAGACAGACGACCCGAGGAGTGAGGTCTCCCCGGCCACAGAGGACGAAATGGTCGAAGAACACGACGCGGACGCGGGGGAATCCGGCGAATCCGACGAGGCCGACAGCACGGACGAGCCGGGGCCCGGCCGGGGGCGATCCGTCAAGGCGTAATCTGACGACCACGCAGGGTGAGGGGATACGCTTCCCGAATAGGTACCGAGGGGCAGGGCTGGGTAGATCCCGAGCGAAGGGAAGCCTGCAAATGGACGTGTCCGCCCTCGCAGCGGATTCCGTTGTCGGTGCCGGAAAGGCAGACGTCGCCCTGATTCGTGAGCGAGGGCGCAGGCGCCGTCTCACCGTGGTCTTCGTCGTGCTCGCCGCGATCTTCGCGTTCCTCGCCTTGCGCATCGTCTCCGGAGACCCCTTCACACCTTCCGACGTCGTCCCTCCCCTGCCCGACGATCTCGGCTGGTGGATGCCCGGGATCATCATCGCGCTCGTCCTCGTCTTCGCGATCGCGGGACCGATGCTCTTCGCCGGGCGCTCCCCGCACATCGTCTTCAGGCCGAGCGAGATCGAGATCGGTCTCGACGACGTCGTCGGCCTCGACGAGGTGAAGGAGGAGGTCGTCCGGAGCCTGAACCTCTTCCTCGGTTTCAAGACCTTCCAGGACCTGATGGGTGGCACCCCACGGCGGGCGCTCCTCTTCGAGGGTAAGCCGGGTACGGGCAAGTCGTACATGGCCAAGGCCATGGCGCGTGACGCCGGCGTGCCGTTCCTCTTCGTGTCCGCGAGCTCGTTCCAGTCGCAGTACTACGGGCAGACGAACCGCAAGATCCGCTCGTTCTTCAAGACCCTGCGGGACTACGCGAGGAAGGAAGGCGGCGCGATCGGCTTCATCGACGAGTTCGACGCGATCGCCGCAGCGCGGCGCGGCATGAGTGCCGTACCCCTCGATGCCGGCGGCGCTTCGGGCCGAGTGGTGGGAGCCGTCGAGCGATCCGAGGGGGCGCACGAGAGTCTGTCTGGGATCGTGAACGAGCTCCTCGTCCAATTGCAGAGCTTCGACACGCCGACTTCGGGCCAGCGGTTCCGCGGGAAGCTGGTGGACTGGCTCAACGCGTGGCTCCCACACGACCGTCAACTGGCCAAGGCGAAGCCGAAGCGGGCGAACATCCTCGTGATCGGGGCGACGAACCGTGCAAAGGATCTCGACCCAGCCCTGCTGCGTCCGGGACGGTTCGACCGGTCGATCCACTTCGACCTACCGAGCCGCTCCGGCCGCCGCGCGATCGTCGACTACTACCTCGACCGCAAGCGTCACGTGCCTGAACTCGACGATCCTGCCGTGCGCGACAACCTCGCCGCGATGACGGCGGGATACTCACCCGTCATGATCGAGCACCTCTTCGACGAGGCACTCGTCTGGGCGCTACGAAGCGGTCGAGAGGAGATGAACTGGGACGATGTCGGTCAGGCGAAGATGACCGAGGAGGTCGGCCTGAAGCAGTCCGTCGAATATGCGGACGTCGATGCGCGAACGGTCGCCACGCACGAGGCGGGACATGCCGTCGTCGCATATCTCGCCGGGAAGGGCCGCAAGCTCGACATCCTCTCGATCGTGAAACGCCGCGGCTCGCTCGGCTTGCTCGCGCACAGCGATCTCGAGGAGCGGCACCTCATGAGCCGTTCGGAGATGCTGGCCCGCATCCAGATCGCCCTCGGAGGCCTTGTCGCGGAGGAGCTCTGGTTCGGTGAGCACACGAACGGGCCTGCCGGGGACCTCGACTTCGCGACGAAGCTCGGGGCCAGGATGATCGCGTCGTACGGGATGGCCAACTCGCTCATCTCGTGGGAGGCGGCCGAGTCCCCGGGGCTCGTCAACAAGGTCCTCGCGGGAGATGCCACACGCGAGCGTCTCGAAGCACTTCTCGCGGACTGCCGGGACGCGGTCGAGAACCTGCTCTCGGGGAACGGGCATCTCGTCGAAGGGCTGCGCGACAGCCTCCTCGAACGCCACGAGCTGGTCGGCGACGAGATCCTCGAGGTCCTCCGTGAGGCAGAGGCGGAACGCGGCATGGGGGCGGTGGAAGACGCGCTCACCCTCGACGTGACGGACGACCCGGACGATGACGATGGGGTGTGGGACGCCCAGGACGACGAAGAGGTCGTCTGGCGCTGGGTCTGAGGCCGTTCCCCGGTGCGCCCGGCAGGGCGCACCTGCTAGGTTGACTCGTTGCTCGACCGGGTCCTGTAGAACAGCCTGGAGTGTTCGCCGCCCTGTCAAGGCGGAGGTCGCGGGTTCAAATCCCGTCAGGACCGCTCGTCTCGCTACGTTTCCGGGATGACGAAGCCGCATGTTGGCCGTGTCGGCCTGTGGACAGCATTCCTCGACCCCCTCCCCGCTGCCGCGGCGCGAGAGACTGCAGCGGAGATCGAAGCCCTCGGCTACGCGGCGATCTGGCTTCCCGAAGTGATGATGCGCGAGGCGCTCACGGCGTCCATGCTCCTTCTCGACGGTACCGAACGGATCACCATCGCCACCGGCATCGCGAACATCTGGGGTCGGGATCCGGTCTCCATGTCCATGGCGCACAAGACGATCTCCGAAGCCCACCCCGGGCGGTTCGTCCTCGGGATCGGCGTCAGCCACCAGCCGATCGTCGAGGGTCTCCGACGGCACGACTATCGACGGCCCCTCGAACACATGAGGGGTTACCTGGACGCGATGGATGCCGCGCCCTATGTGGCGCCCGCCCCTGCCGTGCCTCCGGTCCGGGTCCTCGCCGCTCTCCGGCCCCGAATGCTGGCCTTGGCGGCCGAGAAAGCCGACGGGGCGCATCCCTATCTGGCGACTCCCGAGCACACAGCGCGGGCCCGTGAGATCGTGGGCCCGGACGCTTGGCTCGCTCCGGAGCAGAAGGTGATGGTCACCACGGATGCCGGTGCTGCGCGGGTCTCGGCCCGGAACTACCTGCAGGCGTACCTCGGCCTCCCCAACTACCGGAACAACCTGTTGACCCTGGGCTTCGACGATGACGACTTCGCCGATGGCGGATCCGACCGTCTCGTCGACTCGCTCGTGCGTCACGGTGACCCTGACACGGCGATCGCCTCCGTGAAGGAGCACCTGGAGGCAGGCGCCGACCATGTTGCAGTCCAGGTTCTCACCGTCGACGGGAGCTCCCCCATGGCGGACTGGCGCGAGCTTGCCCCGGCCCTGACCGCACTCTGATCAGAGCATCCTTGCAACGGCTGCGACGAACTCGTCGATGTCGGAGAGGCGATCCAGGTTGTCGAGCACCACATCGTCGTCGACCGCTCGATAGCGGTGGACCAGCACGTTGCGGAACCCGACTGCCCGTACCATTCGGCGGGCGTGGTCGGCGTCCAAAACCCCGTGCTCGGCGAGTACGGTCATCGCCGCAGCGTTGGACGCCGGCGGTCCCCAACCTTCGGAAGCGCATACGTGCTGCGCCGCATCGACGCAGCCCTCGATACTGACGACGAAGAGGTACTTGATCGCATCGAGCCATCCTCGGGCCTCCAGCACTGCGTCGCGATCCTCTGTCGCGTAGGTACGCAGGCGGGCGAGGCTGTCCGAGATCGCCTGAAGGACGAGCCGGAGTCGATCAGGATCCACCACGCGTCAGCGCCCCCTTCCGGAAATCCTCACGCGCCTGATCACGACGCCAGCTCTCGTCGAGCCAGACACGCCGGGTGAACGCCTCCCAACGCACCCGCGAGACCGGGTCATCGTCGAACAAGAGGCGGCCCTCCATCGCAACTCGGCCCGCAAGGTCGAGTCGAGCGTCGTTCAACACCACCAGCTCGCACGGGTGGGGAAGGTCTGCCTGCACCAGCAGCCGGTCGTCCGGCCCGGGTCCGGCCCACCAGGCCGCGACGTCGAGATCCGAGCCGGCGCGGGCACATCCCGTCACACGGCTCCCGAACGCGTATGCGAACGCAGCCCCGTGCGTACGCAGAACCCGCACGATCTCGTCGGCTGACTCTTCGATCACACTGTCCGGCATGGCTCGATGCTAATGAGTCGGCCCGACCTGCGCGATCGACTCGGGAGCCGAGGGCACTTCGAGCTCGTGTGACCGCTCGCATGGGCAGCGCCACCAACTGCGATCGTCCTCTCGGCTGGCGTGGCGTGGTGTGGGCCGGGAAGGAATCGAACCTTCGACCTTCGGATTAAAAGTCCGCTGCTCTGCCAATTGAGCTACCGGCCCCGGCGCCGGGGAGAGAAGCCGTGCGCCGGCGAATCCTACACAGGCGCCCCGAAAGCGGATCTTGCTAGCATTTGGCGAACCACGCAGGGCGGTCACCAGCACGTTTCAAGACGACCGTCCCCATGACCCAGGAACTCCGAGGGACCCTATGGCTGTGCTCCGACTGTTTGCCGGCGTCAAAGAGGTGGCCGGTGTGGATCAGATCGAAGTGGACGTCTCGACCGTCGGTGGGCTCGTCGCCGAGGCCGATGGCAGATTCGGCGCCGACTTCGTCAAGGCACGCTCGGGGGCGAAGCTCTGGTTGAACGATGACACCGAGGTCGACGACCTCGCGACGCCCATCGGGAGGACCGACGTCGTGGCCATCATCGGGACGCTGGACATCGGGTGCACCGCGACGACGTCCTCG
>QWHP01000448.1 GCA_021404985.1 Actinobacteria bacterium ATB1 | reverse complement strand
CGCATGATCAGCTCTGACGTCACCTGTCGGGTGCCAACGTCGCCGATCCCGACCAGTAGATCTTCCGCCCTGTCGAGCGTGATCGGCTTGCCCTCGAGTTTCGCGTACGCGGCGATCCGGTTGAGGGCTCCTTCGAGCTCGCGGATGTTGTCCGAGATGCGGTGCGCGATGAACTCGAGGACCTCGGGCGGAACGGTCAGGCCAGATCGGTCCGCCTTGTTTCGGAGGATGGCGATTCGGGTCTCGAGGTCCGGTGGTTGGATGTCCGTCAGCAATCCCCATTCGAAACGGGTGCGAAGGCGGTCCTCGAGGGCTGCGATCTCTTTTGGGGAACGGTCCGAGGCGATCACTATCTGTTTGTTCGCTTGGTGGAGGCTGTTGAACGTGTGAAAGAACTCGTTCTGCGTCTCGACCTTGCCGGCAAGGAACTGGATGTCGTCGATGAGCAAGATATCCGTTGAGCGATAGCGGTCTCGGAATGCGTTTCTTCTATCGGAGCGGATCATCTCGATGAATTCGTTCGTGAACTGCTCGCTGGAGGTGTAGATGGCACGTAACGTCGAGGTGGAACGGATGTAGTTCACGATCGCGTGGAGAAGGTGCGTCTTGCCCAAACCGGTCCCGCCGTAGATGAAAAGCGGGTTGTACTCCGATGCCGGGCTCTCCGCGACGGCGAGTGCGGCGGCATGCGCGAAGCGGTTGGACTCTCCGATGATGAAGTTGTCGAAGATGTTCTGGGGTTGGATCTGTGGCGCCAGGCTGGTGAAGCTGCTCGGGGGCTCGGGCGACAAGACCTGCACGGACGACGCGGAGCCGGGGAGGGCTGCTGGCCCCGGCGCTCCAAGTTGCGGGGAACCAGCCTTGCCGGCAGAGGTGAGGTCGATGATGTCCTCGGTGGGGCTCACCACGTCGATCGTGAAACCGAGGGGTCGCCCTGCGGCATGGGTCAGGGCGGAGCGGAGGGCCTGCGTGTAGCGTTCTTCGATTTTTGCCTTGTAGAGGTGGGCGGGAACCGCCAGTTGGAGGAGCTCCTCGTCGAGACTGGTCGCCTCGACCGGTGCGAACCAGGCACTCCAAGCGGCGTCACCGAGTTGTTCCCGGAGAGAACCAGAAACAGCGTCCCAAACAGCAGATGCTGACCCGTCGGGCATCACTGCGCTCCCCTCAGACGTCGCTGGCTGTACACAGAGTTATCCACATGTGTGGATATGGGTTGCCGCTTGGCCCTTCTCCGTTTCCGGAGCGAAGTCCGGCACGTCTGAAGGAGGGAAGTAAGGCCAGCGCGAGCCGAGAGACCCTATCACGGCCCGTCGCGGGTGACAAGCACTGTCCACAGGCGACCACGGACACCCGACGGCTGTGTGAGACATGTGGATGAGGCTCTGAAATACCTGGACAGAGCCCATTTACCCCCGCGGCCGCCCGGTGGACTAGGCTGGGCCGGCCTGGTCACACTGTTGTGGCATCGCGAATTTTCCTCCAGCCTCGCACCACCCCACGATTTGCCATGAAACGGACATATCAGCCAAACAACCGCCGGCGTCACAAGAAACACGGTTTCCGGCATCGGATGCGCACGAAGGGCGGCCAGGCCGTCCTCGCAGGCCGGCGTCGCAAGGGCCGAGCGCGGCTCGCGGTCTGACTCGGATTGCCCCAGCGATGCCGGAACCTGTGCCTCGGGCGAGCGCGAAGAGCCTGCGGAGATCCATGACGAGGAGTCTGCGCTGCGCGCGCGACTCTCTCGTGGTGAGGCGCGGGCAGGGTGAGCCGGGGGTCGCCTTCTCCGTCGGTCGGGAGTTGGGGCCGGCCACCGTGCGGAACCGACTGCGGAGACGTCTTCGCGAAGCCGTGCGTGTTCGGGTGGGCGGGGACAGGATCGGAGGGACTTACCTCGTGATCGCTCGCCCGGGAGCCGAGAACCTGAGCTTCGACGAGTTGGGGAGCACACTTTCGGAGTGCGTGTCCGAGTTGGAGCAGAGGGCGCGATGACGGTTCCCACCACAACGCACAAGGACGCGACGTCCACTCCCGTGGACTCGGATGGGTCGATTGAGGGCCGGCGGTGCCGCCCCTCCATCGGAGCGCGGGTCTTGATCGCAGTGATACGTGTCTATCAAGCCTGGAGTGCGACGCGGCCACCCCACTGCCGGTACGATCCTTCGTGCTCCCGTTACGCCGCGGAGGCCCTCGCTGTGCACGGTCTCTTCCGGGGCGGGTGGCTTGCGGCGAGGCGCGTCGGCAGGTGCCATCCGTGGGGTGGGATGGGATACGACCCGGTGCCGGAGCGGGTGCAGAAGTAGCGGCGCAATGCTCGGGACGTTTCTTGCACCACAGCCTTGAGTGTTGGTGCGCGGGCCGCTAACCCCCAGGGCCCGAGGCTCCGCGGAGAACATCGGCAAGCCCCATCAGGTGTTTCGGAAGGGCGGGGCGGTGGCGTCCTGGGTGAGTTGAGACTGGACCATCGGCCAGCGCCGTTTCACTTCGGAGACCTTCCTCAAGCCAGCCGTATTGAGGTGAGTCTGGAGTGTGTGATAGTTGTGTGTCGGCGGTCGGT
>QWHP01000020.1 GCA_021404985.1 Actinobacteria bacterium ATB1 | reverse complement strand
CGGCGCTTTCGCCACCACACGCAGACATTCCCCCAGCCGCTTAATGCCCTGATGGTGCATGGAGTTCACCTCTATGGATCGGCTCGCGAATATCCGTGCCAGCCTGGACCCTTCGTCGAGCTCGACTTCGTGTACCAGGCCACTTGCTGCGTCGATTCGGTCGTGGTTCCCCGCACCTTCGACGTGCTCCTCGACGTTCTGGTGCAGGGTGCCCCCGAGAGCGACGTTGAGGATCTGGATACCCCGGCAGATGGCGAGGATCGGCATTCCGGCTTCGATTGCGCGTCGTGCCACGGTGGACTCGAATCTGTCCCTCTCGGCGTCGGCGGGCTGGCTGCGGGCATGGCGGCTCGCCCCGTACAGAGAAGGCTCCACGTCGTTCCCGCCCGAGAGGACGACGCCGTCGAGGACTTTGAGAGCGACGTCGACGGCCTCCTCCTCGACGGGCAGGAGGAGCATGGGGACCGCCCCGCTCGCACGCAGGGAATCGACGTACTGCCGTTGCAGCGTGTACATGGGTGTTGGGCCGAGATGCGTCTCGAAGGTCCGGGACCAGGCAGTCACCCCGACCCGCGGCGCAGTCACCACGGGGATTCCCGGGGCCGCGGATCTGCAGGCGGGGCGCCACCGAGAAGGAAGCGGGCCTCGCCGGCGGCACACTCGCCCGCTGGCCCCAACGAGAGGGCGACCGACCCGGACTCGATCCGCGGCTCAGCCTCGAGCACGGCGGAGAGCCTGCGCAGGCAGTCCACCAGCGCGTCGACAGGCACATCGAGGCCGGCGCTCTCGACCGTTCGGCTCGTGACGTGGAGGGCGTCCACGTCCGTGAGCGGGACCATCCGGAACAGATTGGGATCGAGTCCGTGGGGATCGGTACCTGTCCCGAGGCCGAGAACGGTACCGAAGTTGCCGTCCTGTCCCACGAGGGCCACGAAATCCGGCTCCCCTGCGTCTTTACCGTCCACGGCGATTCCCGCATGCGCCAGGATCTCGTGAGCCGCTTCGCCGGAGATGAGCCCCGGTGCGTGCTCGTCCGCCACACCACGTATCGGGTCGACGTCGTCCTCGTCGAGCTCGAAGACCTCGCCCTCGGGCTGGCGACGCCATTTCCCGTGGAAGGTCACGTGCCCGATCGAACGCACTGCCGCCTCGGGGAACTGGTAGGACGGGACCGCCACGCGTCCCCGGATGAGCATCCTGGGGGCACCGTGAGACGTCATGAGACACGCGGCGACGCAGATGTTGGGCATGGACCGCGCCGCATTCACGACCATCTCCCGAACGCGCTGGACATCATCCTGCGAGAGTGGCACGTAGACGACGAGGAGGGAGTCGAGCTCGACCTCGTCCCTGATCACCTGGAGGACCTCGCGCAGGGGCGACGAGGTACGGCTCCCGAAGCTGAGCTCGATGGGGTTGACCGCGCTCTCCACGGTACGCATGCCTTCCAGGGCCCGCCGCGCTGCGTCGGGGAGTGTGACGAGCTCGAGGTCGGCGTCGACGGCGGCATCGGCTCCGAGCCTCGCTCCTCCGCCGGCATTCGAGACGATCACGAGGCGGTTGTCGGACGGTATCGGCTGCGACGCGAGCAGTGCGGCGGTGTCGATGAGCTCCTCCAACCCTTTCGTACGGATGACGCCCGCCTGGCGGAAGAGCGCCGTGGCACCCGGTCCCCCGGCGACCTCGTCGGAAGCGGCGACGGCGATCGGCTTGTGCCGCCCCACGCGGCGTGCCAGGCGTCCGAACTTGCGCGGGTTGCCGAACGTCTCGAGGTAGAGGAGGATCACGCGTGTCGAGCCCTCGTCCTCCCACCAGGCGAGGAGGTCGTTCGAGGAGATGTCGTCGCGGTCTCCGAGTGACACGAACTGGGAGATGCCGAGGTCCAGTGAATGCAGGTACTGGAGGATCCCGATGCCGAGCACTCCGCTCTGGCTGGCGATCCCCACGGACCCGGTCTGCACCTCGGTGTCGCCTACCGTGAGGTTCAGGCTCGTGACCGGAGATGTGTTCACGACGCCCATCGACGCGGGTCCGAGGAGCCTCATGCCGCTCGCCCTGCATCTGTTGAGCAGGTCCACGCGCAGCGGGCTGTCCGGAGGGCCGAAGCCCGAGGAGACTACGTGAACCGCTTTGACCCCCCTCTTGCCGCACTTCTCCACCACGTCGGGGACCTTCTTCGCGGGTACGGCGACAACGGCGAGATCCACGCCATCTGGCAAGTCATCCACGCTCGACACCGTGGGTATCGAAGCGATCGACTCGACGTTGGGGTTCACGGGGATCACGCTTCCGGAGAAGCCCGATGCGACGACGTTCCTGAGGAGGTTCGTGCCGAGGGACCCCGACCTGCGGCTCGCTCCGATGACCGCGATGCGCGACGGCTCCAGGACGGAGGACAGCGCGGCGGCCGCGCCCGAGCTCGAGGCCGCATCTGCCGCCTCGGTGGCGGCCTGCGTCGGGTGCACCGGGAACTCCACGTGGTAGACGCCGGAGTGGATCTCGTGCATGACGCTGAAGCCGGAACGCTTGAAGACGACGAGCATGCCCCTGTTGTCGGCGAGCACAGTCGCGTCGAACTTGTTTATGCCGTGGCGGGGGGCGAGGTCGGCGAGGGTGTGCAGGAGCATCGTCCCGAGACCGAGACCCTGAAATGCGTCCTCGACCAGGAAGGCGACTTCGGCCCGCCTTGGGTCGTCGGGATCGGTGTCCCAGCGGGCCACGGCGATGACCCGTTCGTCCTCGTCTCCTCCGAGCACCGCGACGAGCGCGACACGGCTGTCGTGGTCGACGTTCGCGAGGAACTCGAGCCGTTCCGGTGTGATCGGGAGTGGAGGCGGGGTGAAGAACCGGTAGTAGAGCGTGCGGTCGCTGCAGCGGCCGGCAAGGTCGACGAGCCGGGCCTGGTCGTCGGGACGGATCGCCCTGATCCGGACCGCGGTGCCGTCCTTCAGGAAGGCGTCGGACGCGAAGCCGGCCTCGGACGGACGCTCGGCGCGACGTACGCCCTTCACCGTCCGGCTCCGGTCAGCCGGTGTGCGCCGCCCAGGGCGGCAGCGGCGGCTGGCTTCCCCCGGGTGGCCGGCGCGACGGCTTCCCGGCCGGACGTGGCTGTATGGTCGGTTCGCCCGTCGGCGTCGGCTCCGCGTCGGCGACCTCGGCCACTTCCCCGCCGGCGCCCTCGTCGTCGTCCACGGGTTGCCAGGCGACGGTGGCTTCGGACTCGACCTCGACCACAGCCTCGACCTCTGCTTCCTTGTCGGGCTCCTCGTAGCTCGTCACGACAACAGTCGGCTGTGCTGAGGGCTGCGACGGCGGGGCCCAGGTGACCTCAGGCTGGGGTTCCTCCATCAACTCGGAGTCCTCGTCGGAGAGGTACTCCCCGGATACTCCTGCGGTGACGTCGGACTCGACGGACATGAGATGGGGAGAGCTGTCCATGCTCAGAAGTCCCGCTATGACGTCCACCACGTAGTCGAGGAAATCGTCGACGTCCTTCTCTGAATAGCCCCGACGGCTCCACTTCGTCTCACGGAACGTCGAGTGCTCGATCTCTTCTGCCAGCTCCACGAGGCGCTCCCGCAAAGCTTCGTCCATGTAGCCCATCAAGCCGTTCCGATCCAGTTCCGATCGATGTACTCCGTCCGGGGATGCCCACAAAGGCTGCGGACCATCCCGCCGCCGGGATGATAGAGGGCAGGGAGCCGCGAATGGGGGCTTCGATCCCGGGCGGGCCGGGTTCGGTGCTCGGGGATCCTCGCTTTCCGGCGCGCTTTCGCCAAGAATCCCTGCATGGGACCTGCCCCTCGCCTGACCGTCGCCGGATCCAACCCCGGCTGGCGCGAGCGGGCACTCGGTACTTCTCGCTGGCTCGCCGCGCAGGAGGGCCTGCCCGAGTACGCGCGAGCGCTCTTCTCGACCAATGTCCTCGCGCGCAACGCCGCTGCGCAGCGCGCGCGGGACCTTCTGTCGGGCCCCGTACCCGTCCGGCGCCTACTCCAGGTCGGGTTCGAGGTCTTCGCGCAGGTCCTCGCTCTCGGTCTCGACCTGAGAGACGCGTCGAAGTCCTCCGAAACCGGAATCCGGAGCTGGGTGGCCGACCGGCGCCGGACCGGGACACTTCCGGACCGGATGCTCGCTCGAATCGAGGCCGGGGGGGCGCTCGAGAAACCGGAGGGTGACACCTCCCCCTTCACCCTCGCGACAGCCCGCCGGCTGCGTATCTGCCTCGAGACACTCGGTCCCACCTACGTGAAGTTCGGACAGCTCCTCGGGTCGGCACACGGGCTGCTTCCCGAAGAGGTCGTGGCCGAGTTCTCCCGATGCCACGACGAGGTGCGTCCGCACCCGACGTCCGACATCATCGATGTCATCGAGGCCGACCTCGGGCCTCTGGCGCACGACTTCTCCTTCTTCGACGCGGACCCACTCGCCTCGGCGTCGATCGCACAGGTACATGCCGCGAGGCTCCGCTCCGGCCAGGAGGTCGCCGTCAAGGTCCAGCGACCGAACGTTCGCCGGCGGCTCGAGGCGGACGTCGCGGTCCTGCACCGACTCGCCACGAGCGCAGACGCCGTGGAGCTCCTCGACACCCTGAACCTCGTCGGGATGTCGACCCTCTTCTGCGAGACCGTCGTCGAGGAACTCGACTTCCGCCTCGAGGCCGAGAACATGATCGAGCTCGCGATGGCTTTCGAGGAGTCCGGACACCTCGACGTGCGCGTGCCCCACCCGGTCCCGGGACTGGTCACGGAGCGCGTGCTCGTCATGGAACGCCTCCACGGAAGCCGTCTCGGGGAGGCATCAGATCGTGCGGTCGAGGACCCCGCCGCCCTGCTCCGGGTCGGCACCCGGGCGGTGCTCGAGGCCGCGCTCACCTACGGCGTGTTCCACGCCGACATGCACGCCGGGAACATGCTCGCACTGGACGACGGAACGCACGGGCTTCTCGACTACGGCATCGTGGGCCGTTTCGACGAGGCGCAGCGCTGGGCGCTCGGCCGCTGGATCGCTTCGCTGGCGACCGAAGACCTCCCGCTCCAGATCGAGGCCTTGGGCCAGTTGGGCGCGTTCCCACCCGGCACCGACCTCGGGACCCTCGCCGATCAGGTCGAGGTCGTCCTACGCAAGATCGAGACGGAAGACCCCGAGAGGCTCGGCGACATCGCCCACGATTTCGAGCTCATCGCCCGGATCCTGTCGGCGCACGGTCTGAGGCTCCCCACCGAGCTCGCGCTGTTCCTGAAGAACCTCCTGCACGTCACAGGCCAGGCACGGCAGCTCGCGCCCGACGACGACCCGATGGAGGCGAGCGGGATCCTGCCGGTGGCGCGGTCTCCGATCAACGATCGAGACTGGCCTTCAGCGCACGGCTGATCACGAGACGCTGGATCTCGGAGGTGCCTTCGTAGATCGTGAAGATCTTCGCATCCCTGTAGTAGCGCTCGACGGGGAACTCGCGGATGTAGCCGTAGCCGCCGAGGATCTGCACGGCCTGTTCGGTGACGCGAACCGCGGTCTCGGATGCCTTCAGCTTCGCCATCGAACCCTCGGCGTGACGGAAGGGCCGGCCGTTGCGAGCCATCGTGGCTGCGCGCCACGTGAGCAGCCGGGCTGCGTCGATGTCGGCGGCCATGTCCGCGAGCTTGAAGGCGATGGCCTGGTTCTCGATGATCGGGTGCCCGAACTGCTCCCTCTCCATCGCGTACTGGAGGGCGAACTCGTAGGCGGCCCGTGCGACACCGAGCGCCTGCGCCGCCACTGCGGGACGAGTGCTCTCGAGGGTGGAGAGACCGCCGGATCGCCCGGTCGACTGGCCGCTCCGCGCCCTGTCGAGCTTCGCGTTCAGCTTGTCGGGGCCGCCGAGCAGGTACTCCATCGGGATACGCACGTCCTCGAAGACGACTTCGGCGGTGTGCGAGGCACGGATGCCGAGCTTCTTCTCCTTCTTGCCCTGGCTCAGACCGGGCGTCCCCTTCGGGACGATGAAAGTGGCCTGGCCGCGGTGGCGGAGCTCCGGATCGACCGTAGCGACTACGACGTGGACGTCCGCGCTACCGCCGTTGGTGATAAAAACCTTCGTGCCGTTCAGGATCCACTCGTCCCCGTCGCGCACGGCCCGAGTACGCAGCGACCCCACGTCGCTTCCCGCCTGGGGCTCGGTCATGCACCAGCAGGCCATCTTGAGATCGTCCGGGGTCCCGAAACACTTGGGGGCCCACTCGGCGAGCTGTTCCGGAGTCCCGTTGCCGAGAATGCCGGTCACCCCGAGCAGAGTCCCCTGGATCGAAAGGGCGATCCCCGCGTCACCCCAGAAGAGCTCCTCCGTGACGACGGGGAGCTGCAGGCCGCTCGGCTCACCGAAGGTCTGCGCCCAGAAGTCGAGCGAGTAGATACCCACCTCGGCCGCCTTCTTCAGGACAGGCCAAGGGGTCTCCTCGGTCTCGTCGTAGTACTCGGCCTGCGGCCGGATCTCTTTCTCCGCGAACTCGTGGACCCAGTCGCGGATCTCCTTGACGTCGTCGTTCAGCTCGAACATGAGAATCCCTCCGAGGTCGGTTCGGGCGCTTTGTGAAGCAAAGGTTTTCACTGGTTGACCAGTCAGTCAAGAATAGTTGACTCCATGGTCTAGTCGCGTGTCAATGTGGGTTCGCCGTCACCCCTCCCGAGTACCACCCACCCCACGTGCGCGTCGCGCCGCCTTCGCCGCCCTGGCTGCCGCGCGGGCGAGGATCCGCCCGTACTCGGGCATCCCCGACAGCTCGACGCAGGGCGCCGCAACTGGTTGCGTCGACCGGGTGAAGGACATGATGTCTACAGGCGATTCGGGCAGATTCGTGACGAGGCGAATCTCGCTCCGGGACCAGAATCCGGCAGCTTCACGCCCGCCGGCGGCTCCGTCCTCGGTGGTCGTCCCCCGCACCTGCGATCCGCCTCCACGGACGGCGGCTCCGCGCTGCTCCCGGACCATCGCGAGCAACTCGTCCTTGGTCCTGCCGCGCCACGTCATGAGAAGGAAGGGATCGGTGTCGAGCTCCTCGGCCATGAGGTAGAGGACTGCGGCAACGTGCTTGCAGGGCACCGACCAGTCCGGACACGTGCACTGCATCGACAGCTCGGCGGCCGCCCGGGGAAAAAGGGCAACATGCGACTCGGCGAAAGCCGCTTCGACGTCGTCGGGCATCTCCCCGGCGAGAAGGCGCGCCGCGAACGAGGCCCTGCGCCCGAGCGCCTCGACCGCGCTCGTCCAGTCCTCGTCGTCGAGAGTCTGCAGCCTGATCTCGACTCGGTAAGGGGTCCGCCTGCTTCCCTGCACACGCGCCGTCATCCGGCCCCTGTCGACGTCGATGTCGGTCACCTGGCCCTTGCGTGCGTAGGTGCGGGCGCGGTCGAGACGGCCGCCGAGGTCGAGCTCCTCGATCACGGAGAGAAAGCGCTGTGACCACCACGTGGATCCGATACGGCCGCGACGCGTCCGCGCCTTGATGCCGTCCTCGACCGGGATCGCGCCAGTGTGGACGAACCGTTGCCAAACGCCCAGGCGCGACACCACGAGAGCATCACGTTCGTCATCGTCCTCGTCATCGTCATCGTCATCGTCCTCGTCGTCGACGTCGACGTCCTCGGACCCGCCGGAGTCGAGACGCCGTGCTCGTGCGCCGATCGTCCTACCGGCCTCGTCGTCCTGGACGTCCGCCGGAACATCGATGCCGTCGTCGAGCTCAGTCCGACTCATCCGGCGTTTGCGATTCGGAGGTCGTCCGCTGCCTGCCATGTCAGATCTCTCCCGTCAGCGCGACGATGCGGCGGAGCTCTTCCATGTCGAGGCGGGCGAGCCAGCCCTCGCCCGAACCCACGATCGAGTCGGCGAGCTTCTGCTTGTCGGCGATGAGCGCGTCGATCCGCTCCTCGATCGTGCCGGCGCACATCAGACGATGGATCTCGACACCGCGGGTCTGTCCGATCCGGTAGGCACGGTCCGTCGCCTGGTTCTCGACCGCGGGATTCCACCACCTGTCGTAGTGGACGACGTGCGTAGCGGCCGTCAGGTTCAGCCCCACGCCACCTGCCTTGAGCGAGATGACGAAGATCGGAGGCCCCGTGCCGGACTGGAAACGCTCGACCATGTCATCGCGCCTCATTCGCGGCGTCCCGCCGTGCAGGAAGAGGACCTCACGTCCCGTGACCTGCTGGAGCCGGCGGCGCAGCATCTCTCCCCAGCCTGCGAACTGGGTGAAGACGAGTGCGCGGGCGCCCTCGGCAAGGATCGTCTCGGTCAGTTCCTCGAGGCGTTCGAGCTTCCCGGACCGGTCCGAGAGCTCGGAACCGTCGTCGAGGTAGAGCGCGGGATGGTTACAGATCTGCTTGAGGCGAAGCATGGCGGCGAGGACGATTCCTCGCTTGCGGCGCTGCGACGCCTCGTCCTCGTCCTCGCGGGAGAGCTCGTCGACACGCCCGAGCATCTCGTTCGTGACCGCACGGTACAGAGAGGCCTGCTCCCGCGTGAGCAGGCAGACCTCGTTGCGTTCGATCTTCGCGGGCAGCTCCGGGGCGATGGTGGGGTCGGTCTTGACACGGCGCAGCAGGAAGGGACGCACGAGGGTCTGGAGCAACTCGAGCTGCTCGCTGTCGCCGTAACGTTCGATGGGGACCGAGAACGTCTCGCGGAAGGATCGGGCGGAGCCGAGCAGGCCCGGGTTCAGGAACGCCATGAGCGCCCAGAGGTCACCGAGCCGGTTCTCGACCGGTGTGCCCGTGAGCGCGATGCGCAGAGCTCCGGTCGAGTCCGCGATGTGCCGCACTGCCCGCGCCGTCCTGGTTCCGGCGTTCTTGATCTGCTGCGCCTCGTCGAGAACGACTCTGCGCCAGGGGATCGAGGCGATGTCGTCGCGGTCGCGGACAGCCACCGCGTAGGTCGTCAGCATGAGGTCGCAGCCGTCGGAAGCGGCGACGAGGTCGTCGCCGCGGGCGCGCCCGGGGCCGTGGTGCAGGTGCACGGCGAGGCCGGGGACGAAGCGCTCCGCCTCGCGGATCCAGTTGCCGAGAACGGTCGTGGGGCAGACGAGGAGGGTGGGTCTGGCGGGGCAGATTCCAGTCCCTGTCGACGCCGTCCCGTCCGCTGCGAGGAGGGCGAGGAGCTGGACGGTCTTGCCGAGGCCCATGTCGTCTGCGAGGCAGCCTCCGAGGCCGTACCGGCCGAGCCAGTCCAGCCAAGCGAGCCCCCTCTCCTGATATGGACGGAGCGTGCCCTTGAAGCTGCCGGGGACGATCGGCGCCTCGATGGCTGCGGTGTCCCCCTCGAGAATCGCTGCGAGAGGGCCCTCCGCGTCGAGACCCACGACCGGCAGGGAGTCAGGTACGTATCCGGCGTTCGGGGAGTCGAGGTTCGCAGCGAGTCGAAGAGCGTCCAGCACCCCCGGCCCGCCGGACCCGCCGGTTTCAGTGCCGGAGGCGGGACCGGAGGACCCGTCGGCACGGGCATCGTCCCTGCGCTTCACGAATGCGAGCGCTGCTTCGATGGCCTCGTCCGTCAACCAGGTCCACTGGCCGCGAAAACGAACCAGGGGTGTCTTGATGTCCGCGAGGACGGCGAGCTCGTCCTCCGTGATCGGGTCGTCGCCGAGGCTGAGCCGCCAGTCGAAGTCGAGGAGCGCGTCCGTCCCCAGCCGGCCCGAGCCGGCGCCGCTGTCGGGGGAGTCGGTGTCTGCCTCCGTTGGTCCCGAGGTCACGGCCAGCCGGACTCCCAGCCGTGCCGGGCGACCCGACCAGTCGGGCAGGATCACGCCGAAGCCATTCATCTCCAACCCGGCGGCGCCGGCAGCCAGGAACTCGGCTGTGCCTTCGGCATCGGTGTGCCACCCGGCAGGAGCCGGGCTCTCAAGGGACTCGGAGAGAGGTGGGAAGACGCACGCCGCTGTCCAGAGATCTCGGAGCAGGATGTCCTGGGGATGTGCGCCGCCGAGTTCCGCGAGTGCGGGGTCGTCGGGCATCGCCCAGACGAGCTCGGCCGGGACAAGGAGGCTGGGATCGAGGTTCGACTGGAGGTGGAACTCGACGACCCAGTCGTCGGGGGCGAAGAGTGCCTCGTCGCTGCCCTCCGAAGAGGGCCCGTCCCCGTCAGGCAGGTTCCCCTTGGGCAGGTTCCCCTCGGGCAGGTTCCCCTTGGGCAGGTTCCCCTCGGGCTCGCCCCGTTCCGGTGGCTGGACGGCGAGGCGAAAGCAGGTGCGCAGCTCGGAGTCGTCGGGGGTGGCTTCCTGCCTCCACGCCAGGGACGCATCCGCGAGTGCGGGGAGCTCGGGTGTCGTCGCCGGGATCTCCGCATCGTCGCCTGTGAGCGCCCCGAGCCAGATGTCCAGCCTCGTCTTGGCCGGAAGATGGGGCTCTGCCGCTGAGCGGACGGCATGGTCCGTCAGCACCCGGAGGATACCGTCGACGATCTCGACCCCGGGACGCCCTGCGCGATCCTCTGCACGCATTGCTCCGGGAAGCTCACGGGCGAGGACACGCAGCGCAGCGCGCTGTGGAGAGGTCGGGATGGGATGCCACCAGGCACGAAGCAGGGTGGGCTTCCCGGAACCCTTTCGGGATCGCTTTCGGGAACGGGCCGGGTCGCTCGCAGGCGGGGAGTCCATGGCGTCGACGTCTGCTTCGCCGAGGGCGGGCAGGACTCTGCCCGTGGAGACGACTTCGAGGGCGAGGAGCGCCACCTGGCCGAGCTCGTGCCACCCGGTGCCGAGACGGACCTCGGGCGTCTCCGTCGGTGGGTCGACCAAGAGCGCAAGGGCGTCGCCGGCAGACAGTCGCACGGCAGGCACCGACCAGGCCTTGGCCGGCGCGGCCTTTCCGCTCCCGGCCTCTCCGCTTCCGGCCTCTCCGCTCCCGGCCTCTCCGCTCCCGGCCTCTCCGCTTCCGGCCTTTCCGCTTCCGGCCTTTCCGCTTCCGGCCTTGCAGCCGGCTCTTCGTGGCGCCTGCGCGAGGGGAACGTCGGGGGAGGGCTCCGGACGGCCGGCCAGCGCAGGCAGCCAAAGATCGAGGGTCGTATCGGGCTCGGTCGTGACGGCGCGCTCGCCTGGACCGCCTGGGCCGCTGCGGGCGCCGGCGAGCGCCCGGGCAACGTCTTCGGACGCCGCCGCGAACGGATGCGGAACGGCAGCAGCACCGCGGCGCGGGGCGCGCCCCGCGAACGCCTCTTCCGCGAGATCGCTGTCCTCGCCCCACACGCACAGGACCCCGTCGCGCACCCACAGGCAGTGCAGCACGATCATGCCCGAGTTCTACACGCCACCTGCGTCATGGCCGCGGAGCACCCCACGCAACCCCACGCAACGCCGGAAGACCACACCCACCTGGGCAGATCCCGACATCACAGGCGTGCCAAAATCCGCCCACGTAACCCCGCAAACCCACGTAACCCCGCAAACCCACGCAACCCCGCGTGGTCGTGCAGTCACGCAGTCACGTGGTCAGGTCGGCGACGAGTGGACGATGGTCGCTGACCGGAAGAAGCGGCGATTCTGCGGAACCCACCTCGACGTCGCCGCGCACGAGGATGTGGTCGATTCCCCGACGCGGGTGCTTGCGAGGCCAGGTCTCGAGCGCGCCCGCCCGTCTGAAGCCTGCGTCGAAGGCATACCCGAGATCCGGCGACTCGAGGTTGAGGTCCCCGGCAACCACCTGTGGCGCGGGAAGGGCGGACGCTGTGTCGATGACGATGCGGAGCTGCCTGACGGCCAGCGACTTGTCGGTGGAGAGGTGCGTCGTCACCACCGAGACGCCGGCCGTGCGCCCGGCCCAGAGGACACGGGGCTCGCGATCCTCGTTGCCGGGAAGGAACATGCGTCCACCGTCGAGCGGCGCCCTGCTGTAGAGGGCGATCCCGTAGGCGAGTTCGCCCCGCTCGATCGCGGGTACGAACGCCACGTTCATGCCGAGCAGGAGAGCGAGAGTGTCCGGCTGGTGGATCTCTCCGCTACGTTCGAGGCCGACGTCGAGCTCCTGCACTGCGAGGACGTCGGCATCGAGCGCACGCGCGGCGGATGCGGTCGCCTCCATGTCGACGGTCTCGTTCCCGCGACCGGAGAGGGTGCAGTGCCGGACGTTGAATGTGGCGATGCGCATGGCTCTCTGGCAGCGTAGTAAGCCACGTCAGCCCCCGGTCACGCCTCTGGGCCGGGTCCCGTGAGCCCATCAGGGAGAACGCCACATGGACACGGCAGTCGTCGACGAACTCTTGACCACCACCCGGGCAGTGCGGAAGCGCCTCGACCTCGAACGCGGGGTGCCCGACAGCGTGGTCATGGATTGTCTCCGTCTCGCCATCCAGGCGCCGACGGGGTCCAACATGCAGGGCTGGCGATGGATGGTCGTCAAGGATCCCGGCAAACGGGAAGCTCTCGCCGACCTCTACCGCCGTGCGTTCTACGACTATCGGGACATGATGGCGGCTGCGATGCCGGACAGGGCCGCCGACCCGGGAGCGCAGCGCATCCGCGACTCCGCCGAGTTTCTCGCCGACAACCTGCACCGCGTCCCGATCCATGTCGTCCCGTGCATCCTGGGCAGGCCAGGCGCGATGGACAACATCACAGGTGCCGGCCTCTACGGTTCGATCGTCCCCGCCGTCTGGTCGTTCCAGCTCGCCCTGCGCAGCCGCGGCCTCGGCTCGGCGTACACGACCCTCCACCTGACCTACGAGAACGACGCAGCCGAGATCCTCGAGATCCCCGATTCCGTGACACAGGTGGCCCTCATCCCGGTCGCCTACACGCAGGGGACGGACTTCAAGCCCGCCCCGCGCCGGCCCATCGAGAAGATCACCTATCTGGACTTGTGGCGGCGGCCATTCCCGCCCACATCGTAACCGAAGTGCCATGATGGGGTATGCAGGAAGAGCCTCTCGCGCTGTTCATCGACTACGAGAACCTCGCCATCGGAGCGCGTGAGCAGTTGCGCGGCCTCCAGTTCCGGCTGGACCCGGTCATGGACGTCCTCGCCGAACGGGGTCGCGTGGTGTACCGCCGGGCCTACGGCGACTGGACCCTTTTCGCCGACGATCGCCGTGCCCTGACCGACCACAACGTCGAGCTGCTCGACATCCCGCAGCGTTCAGGCACGGTGCGCAAGAATGCTGCCGACATCAAGCTCGCCGTCGACGCCATCGAGCTCTGTTACGAACGGCCCTACATCACGACCTTCGTCCTCGGCACGGGGGACAGCGACTTCACGCCGCTCGTGCACAAGCTCCGCGAGCTGAACCGCAGCGTCATCGGGTTCGGGATCGCCGCCGCCACGTCCCGCCTCCTCCCGCCTGCTTGCGACGAGTTCTTCTTCTACGAACGACTGATCGACTCGGAACTTCCCCGCGAGAGCGGCGGCAACGGCAGCCCGCGTGCGGCCACGTCGTCGACCACCGACCTCGAACGTCTCGTCGCCCGCACCTTGGCGGGCCTCGCGCAGAGTACCTCCGGTCCCGTGTTCGCATCTACGTTGAAGCGCGCGATCCTGCGCAAGGATCCGACCTTCTCTGAGGCCGACTTCGGCTTTCGCGGCTTCGGCGAGCTCCTCGCCAACCTCGCGGACCGTGGAACAGTGGTCCTCTCGCCGGGGGCCGCCCACGGTGATCCCGAGGTGGGCTTTCCCGAGAGCACGAAGGACGAGACAGAAGCCTTCGCCCTGCTCGAAGAGGTCGTCGCGGCCGAGGAGCCGGTTCGTCTGACGGGCCTGAAGGACATGATCCGCAAGCAGAGCCC
>QWHP01000447.1 GCA_021404985.1 Actinobacteria bacterium ATB1 | reverse complement strand
GCCGCGCAGAAGGCAGCGATCCTGGCGTCCCTCGCGTTCGGCACCCATGTGCACGCCGACGACGTCTTCACCGAGGGGATCCGGGAGATACGCGGACAGGACATCCGCATGGCCGGCCGGCTCGGGTACGTCGTCAAGCTCCTCGCCGTCTGCGAGTTCGTCGACGGAGACGAGGTATCGGTGCGAGTCCATCCGGCAATGCTTCCCTCGACCCACCCTCTCGCGGGCGTGAGGCTCAGCATGAACGCCGTCTTCGTCGAAGGCGTCTCGGCGGGGGAGCAGATGTTCTACGGGGCGGGCGCAGGTGGGGGGCCCACTGCCATCGCGGTCGTGGGCGACATCGTGGATGCGGCACGAAACCTGGTCCAGGGTGCCCGTGGTCCCCACGTGGCACGGCCCGAACTCCATCCGGTCCGCGACATCCTCTCGATCCGGAACGAGTTCTACGTCCGCCTCGATGTGCTCGACCGGCCCGGGGTACTTGCCGCGATCGCCGGTGTCTTCGGCGACCACGCCGTGTCGATCAAGACGATGATCCAGGAGGGTCTCGAGGACGAGGCCGAGATCGTCCTCGTGACGCACCCGTGCGAGGAGGCGGCGATGATCGACACGCTCGGGGGACTGAGAGCACTCGATCCCGTCAAGGAGGTAGCGGCCGTCATCCGCGTGCTCGGCGAGGAGGACGGGTGACGATGGATGCCCTGCGCCGCAGCGGTGCGTGGGGCGGAGTGGTGGAAGCGTTCCGGGAGAGGCTCGCCCTGCCTGCCGGCGCGCCAACCATCACGCTGCTCGAGGGCAACACGCCGCTCATCCCGGCCCCCACGATCGGGGATCGGGTCGGAGCGGACGTCCACCTCAAGTTCGAGGGCATGAACCCGACCGGCTCCTTCAAGGACAGGGGCATGTGCGTAGCGGTGTCGGGAGCGGTGGCGTCCGGGTCCAAGGTCATCGTCTGCGCGTCCACGGGCAACACATCGGCGAGCGCAGCCGCGTACGCGGCCCGGGCTGGTCTGCGTTGCGGCGTCGTGATTCCCGAGGGGCAGATCGCCCTCGGAAAGCTTGCCCAGGCTCTCATACACGGGGCGAGCGTGATCCCCGTCGAGGGCAACTTCGACGACGCGCTCGGGATCGTGAGGGAGCTTGCCGAGACGGGGGAGGCGACGCTGGTCAACTCCGTGAACCCGCTGCGGATCGAAGGGCAGAAGACCGTGGCGTTCGAGGTCGTCGAACAGCTCGGCGGAGTCCCGCCGGACATCCACTGCCTTCCCGTCGGCAACGCCGGGAACATAACGGCGGCGTGGCTCGGTTACACGGAAGCGCTCGAGGTGTACGGCGTCGATCGCCGTCCCGCCATGTGGGGCGCACAGGCAGCCGGTGCCGCACCAATCGTCCGAGGCGAGAGGGTCGAGCGGCCGCAGACGATCGCGACGGCGATCCGCATCGGAAATCCCGCCTCGTGGGATGGCGCCGTGGCCGCACGCGACTCATCCGGAGGGACCATCGAGGCCGTGACGGACGCCGAGATCCTCGACGCATACCGTCTGCTCGCCTCCGTCGAGGGGGTGTTCTGCGAGCCGGCCTCCGCCGCCGGAGTGGCGTTGCTCCTCAACAAGGCAGCGGCCGGGGAGGTGCCACCGGGGGCGACCGTCGTCGTCACCCTGACGGGTCACGGGCTCAAGGATCCCGACCGGGTGGTCCAGGAGATCGAGCTGCCTGCGTCCGTCCGGGCCGAGCTCGACGCCGTGGCTCCGCGCCTCGGACTCTGACGTCGGGTTCCGCAATACGCATGCGCCCGCGGGCTCTGAGGGGGGACGTGGGCGGATTTTGACATCTTTGTGGTGTCTCGATCTGCCCAGGTGGGTTGTGAGGGCAGTTGCGAGGGGGATCCGGCGGGTGGCTCGGCGGCCGACCGGACGGTCAGAAGAGGGCGGAGGCGAGCTTCGGACGGAACTCCACCACGAGCGGATCGTCGTCCCCGAGGGCGGTGAAGATGCGCACCATCGCCTCCCGCGCTTCCTCCCGGGACTTCTCGTCCCCCGGGGTCCGCACCCTTTCCAGGTACTCACCCAGGGCAGACGCGTAGTCGCCCTTCGCCAGAGCGCGCGCTGCGGGATCCTCGGGATCCGTCTCGCCCTCCTGCGCGAGCTCGAGCTCGGCGATCTCCCGGCTCACTTCGGGCGTGGGCGAGAGACGGCGCAGGATCGTCAAGGCCTCCTCGATCGCCGCTTCCCCGCCGCGCTCGGCGAGGATCCCGGCGAGGGTGAGCCCCGCCCTCTGATGACGGGGGTCGAGCTCGAGGGCGCGGCGCAGGTCGTCCTCGTTACCGGTCCGGGCCCCGCTCTCGGCAAGGAGGTCGGCCTCCGTCGGGACGAGCTGCTCCACGAAGCGGGTGATGGCCGACTCCGGGATCGCTCCCGTGAACTCCGCGACGACCTTGCCGTCCCGGAAGGCCTTGACGGCAGGAATTCCCCGGACGCCGAAGGCGCGTGCGAGTCCCTGGTTGGCGTCCACGTCGACCTTGGCGAGGACCACCTGTCCGTCCCGCTCGCCGATGACGGGAACCTCGTGGGAGCGGTCGACTACCTCTGTCTGGAACGTCGCCTCGGTTACGTCCAAGGTCTCCTCCGAATGCGCGCACCTGTGCCTAGGGAAAGGTTGCCCGAGTGTACCGACGCCTAGCCCCCGGCCACCTCCCTGTCTCCGGCCCTGCGGGCACCTGCCGTCACCCGGGGCGGAGGCTCTCCGTCACGTCGTCGAGCGCACCACGTTCGGGCCATCCGATGCCGTCGGGGGTGACGACACCGATCACCAGGATCTTGTCCGCGACGAGCAGGACCGTGGAATCTGCCGTGAGGTACGCGCCGTCCGTCTCCCCCTCGACGACGAGCCTGCGTCCCTTCCCGAGTGGTGCGATGACCTCGGACTGCTCGACGACCTCGAGGTCCCCGAGCGTCGATGGAAACTCCGGGACGGTGTCGATCCCGGTGGGGTTCGGGACATGTACGACGAAGATCGACGACTCTTCGCGCCGGAAAACGAGCCCGAGGGGAGGGACGCCGGGGTCGTCGAGGAACAGTTCCACGAGGCTGGGCGCGTCGCCGAGCTCGCTGCCGGTCCAACCCGACGGCTTGTCGACGAGCAGGTCGGTGCCCGGGATCTGAACGCCGACCTCACCGCTGGTGTCGGGCCGGAGATGAACCCTCAGGTAACCCGCGCCGGCCAGTCCCGCTAGGACGATCAGGATCCCGACGAGGACGAGGCCCATGTGCCGGTTGGGGGGCGCGTCGTGACGTGCGACATACGGGTCGGGATGCAACGACGGCCCGGCGATTCCGCCCGTGACGTCCACGAAAGGTGGTACGTCCGGATCGCGCTCGAGCGGACCGGCCGTCGGGGAGTGGACCTTCGGTTCCGGGTCGGCGTGCCCGACCGCGCG
>QWHP01000446.1 GCA_021404985.1 Actinobacteria bacterium ATB1 | reverse complement strand
CGACGGTGATGATGTTGCGTTCGGGCCCGTTGAGCAGGTTCAGGGTGGCGTAGAGGGTCGTCGATTTCCCCGACCCCGTCGGGCCCGAGACGAGGATCGCCCCGTACGGAAGCCCGGTTGCCCAGGCGTAGCGGGCGGTGTCGGAGTCCGACAGGCCCATGTCCTTGATGTCGAGGAGGCCCGCCGACTTGTCGATCACGCGCATGACGATCTTCTCGCCGTGGACGGTGGGCAGGGTCTCGACACGGAGGTCGACCGCCCGCTGCGCGACCTTCACCGAGATGCGCCCGCTCTGGGGGATGCGCCGCTCGGCGATGTCGAGGTCTGCCATGATCTTCAGGCGGCTGACGACACCGGCCTGGATCGTCTTCGGAGACCGCATCACCTCGTGCAGAACGCCGTCGATCCTGTACCTGACCCTGATGTCCTTCTCCTGCGGCTCGACGTGGATGTCGGACGCGCGGTCGTTCACCGCCTGGGTGATCAGGAGGTTCACGAGCTTGACGACAGGCGCCTCGTCGAGGATCTCGCTGCCCATCGCGATGTCCTCGACGGACTCGATGCCTGCGTCGCCGTCGATCCCCTCGGTCAGCGTGTCGAGGGACTCGTCCATCCGGTGGAACCGGTTGATGGCCCCCTCGATGTCCTCCTGTGTGGCAAGGACGACGCTGATGTCCGACCGCGTGACTGCCCGGAGGTCGTCGCGTGCGAGCACGTTGGTCGGATCCGACATGGCGACCACGAGTGAGCGGCCGTCGTATGCGATCGGGAGGCAGCCCAGGCGGCGGCACATCGCCTCGGGGACCATGGCGACTGCCGAGGCATCTATGTCGACCTCGCCGAGGTCGTAGAACTCCATCCCCACGGCGCTCGCGAGGGAGGCCAGCAAGGAGGACTCGCTGACCCCCACTCCGACGAGAATGGCCGTTATCGGGCGCGCCCCCGGGTTCGCGTATTCCTCCGCGAGTGCCTGATCCGCCTGTTCAGGCGTGCATACTCCCTGGTCCCGCAGGTAGTGGACCAGCTGTACTGTCTCCGTGGTGCTCAGGGGAACACCTCCGTATGACCTGGCCTCGATGGCGGGACCGACTACATCGGGTCGAGTCGCCCGCCCCGGTCAATTGGTTCATCGGCTCGACTCGCGACCCGTCTTGAGAAGCTGTGGGAATCGCTCAGGCCCGTGCCCGGACGATCGCGCTGAACAGGTCCGGTCCGAGGTCGTGGCTGACGATGACCTCGATGTCAGTGAAACCCGCAGCCTCGAGCCCGGCGCGGTAGTCGGTCTCGGTCAGCGCCCCGGAGATGCAGCTCGTCCACTGGGCCATGTCTGCGCGCTCGGCCTCCGTGAAATCCCTCCGGGCAACAATGTCGCTCACGGCGAAGCGGCCCCCTGGGCGCAACACCCTGCGGGCCTCCGCGAAGACCCGCGGCTTGTCGACCGAGAGATTGATCACGCAGTTCGAGATGATCACGTCGACCGAGTCGTCCGGGAGCGGAACGTCCTCGATCGTCCCCTTGAGGAACTCGACGTTTTCGACGCCTGCCTCTGCCTGGTTCCGTCGGGCGAGCTCGAGCATCTCGTCGGTCATGTCGAGTCCGTATGCCTTGCCTCGGGGCCCGACCCGGCGCGCCGACAGGAGGACGTCGAGACCCCCGCCCGACCCGAGGTCGAGCACCGTCTCACCTTCGCGCAGCTCGGCCACAGCCGTCGGATTGCCGCACCCGAGCGAAGAGAGCACTGCTGCGTCGGGCAAGTCGCCTTCCTCGATTCCCTCGTAGACGGCGGCCCCGAGGCTCGCGACGTCGGTGGCAGGGGCCGGCCCGCTGCCGCAGCACCCGGCGGGTTGCTCGTCGAGAAATCGCTCCGCTGCCGCCGCGTAGCGCAGCCTTACTCGTTCCTGAGTCTGCTGGTCGGTCATGGGTTCCTCCTGGTGGGGGTCTTCACCGAGGAACGCTGGACGACATATCGACAGGAGTCAATATAGATATATGTCGATACCGATGCTGGTCATAGGCTGCGGACGCCGGCGATCAGACGGAGGATCAGGCCCTTGTCGAGCTCCTCGCCACCGTCGCCGGAACCGCCGGGGTCCTCCCCGTCCGCGACGGTCTCGCCCGCATCCATCTCGGCAGGCGGATCCTCGGCAGCGAGGGCCGCGAAGCTCTGGCCCGCATCGGTCGCTCCGTGCGCGGGCTCCACGTACTCGTAGTGGCCGCCCTCCGGTCCGGCCTGCTCGAAGGCGGTCTGCGGCTCGGGCGTCGCCTCCGGCCAGTGCTCGTGTGCCTCGGTGGGAACCGCGTCCGGTGGCTCCACGTCGTCGCCCTCGGCCGCTGCGGCCAGGTCCGCCAGACTCACCTTCCCCTGCCCGGTCTCCTCGGCTGTGGCGGCGTCAACCGCCTCAGTAGGGTCCACGGGGGTGACATGCTCCCCCCCGACCTCTACCACCTCGACTGCGGGCTCGAGGTCGACCTCGAGGGGCACTGTCGAGGCCGCCTCGACCTGTGCATCCTCGACCTCCGCCCCGTGCGTGACCGGATGTTCGACGGCATCGGCGTCCGACTGGAACACGACGTCCTCGTCGGGCTG
>QWHP01000019.1 GCA_021404985.1 Actinobacteria bacterium ATB1 | reverse complement strand
GATCTCGAACCCGTATCTCAGCCAGATAGAGAGGGGTCTGCGAAAACCGTCGGCCGAGATCCTGCAGTCGATCGCCAAGGCGCTGCGCATATCCGCCGAGACGCTGTACGTGCAGGCAGGCATCCTCGATGCGCCCGAGCGCGACAGCCAGGCGGTCGCCACGGCGATCTACAACGATGCCTCGATCAGCGAACGGCAAAAGCAGGTGCTCGTCGACATCTACGAGAGCTTTCGGCGCGAGAACCGTCCTTCGGGCGACCACGAGGCCGTCGATGACGAGGTCCCCGAAGACCAGACAGAACGCAGCGCCGAACCGGGCAGCCTGTCCACCAGCCAGGGATCCGACTGAAGCGGGAATGGGTACCGCTGTGGGGGTGTTCTAGCATTCCAGACTCCCTTGTGGTTCGGCTGCTGCGGTCCCGCGGCGGAGGCAGGAACCAGGAGAACCGGCAGTAACCGATCCAGCGAAGAACGACCACGGATGCGCCGCTTAGCCAAGATCGCATATCACACATCGCCGCTCGCGGTTCCCGGAAGGGGCGACGCCGGGGGACTCAACGTACTCGTCCTCAACGTTGCATCGCGGCTTGCGAGTCGGGGCATCGAGGTCGACCTGTACACACGTCGGAGCGACACCGTAAGCCCGGAGCTCGAGACCCCTGCGCCCGGGGTTCGGCTGATCCGGATCCCTGCCGGTCCGGCAAGGGAGTTGCCCAAGGAGGACCTACCCGCTCATCTTGAGGACTTCACCACGGAGCTCGTGCGTGACGTGAAAGGCCGGGATCACGACGTGGTCCACAGCCACTACTGGATGTCCGGTCTTGCTGGGCAGGCCGCGGCAGACAAGGTCACCGCTCCCCACGTCCACACCTTCCACACCCTGGCCATGTCCAGGGCCCTGCCCGACCTCGGCGACGAACGCTGCGAGGCCGAAAGATGGATTGCCCGACAGGCAGACCTGCTCGTGGCCAACACTCCTTGCGAGGCCGACGTTCTCGCCGGGAGGTATGGGGCGGACGGGGAGCGTGTGGAGGTCATCCCACCCGGCGTCGACCACGAGCTCTTCTCACCGGGCTCGAAGCCGGTCGCACGAGCGAGGCTCGGGCTCGACGATGCCGACCTGGTGGTGCTGTTCGTCGGCCGGATACAGCGCGTCAAGGGCGCAGACCTCGCCGCCGACGCAATCGCAGAGCTCTCCCGCCTGAATCCGGCGCTGGCCGAACGCGTCACGTTTCTGGTGGCCGGCGGGGCAAGCGGAGTGGACGGTCCGCAGACCCTCGCCTACATGCGCGAGATCGCCGGTCGAACCGGTGTCACGAGCGCGTTCAGGTTCCTCGCTGCGCGACCCCACCGCGCGATCGTCGACCTCTACAGAGCTGCCGACCTGTGCCTCGTCCCTTCCCGGTCAGAGACCTTCGGGCTGGTGGCGCTCGAGGCGCAGGCATGTGGGACGCCCGTGCTCGCTGCCCGAGTGGGCGGACTACCCCACGTCGTCTCCCACGGACGGGGTGGGCATCTCGTCGAGAGGCCCGATCCTGTGGAGTTCGGCGCCGCACTCGAGGATCTTCTGGGTGACGACTGCCGCAGGTTCAAGATGTCCGTCGCCGCCCGCGAGGACGCGGCCTCGTTCTCATGGGGCACTGCGGCCACGCGTCACAGCTTCGCGTACTGCAGCCTGCTCATGCCCGATGGTGTAGCGGTCTGCGGATAGCCGAGTGCCATGGATCCCTCCCCCACGAGCTCCGACGTCGCCACTCCGGATGCCTCCGCCCTCGCGGCTGCCGAGGAGGTGCTCACGGCCGAGCTCGAGCGACTTCTGTCGGAGTTCGACGCGGTTGCCGCCGTCGACGAGGACGAGGACGTCCGGCGCTGGTATCTCAGGCTCGAAGCGACCGAACGGGACTTCGTGACCATATGGCTGACGCTCAGGGAGCGAATGCTCCACTACGAGACCTTCTTCATGCCTGCACCCGTCGAGAACCGGGAGGCCCTCTGGAGCTACCTCCTGAGACTCAACCGCAGGAGCGTGGGCGCGCACTTCGCGATCGGAGAGGAGGACGACGTCTACCTCATGGGTGCGGTGCCGCTCGAATGGGTCGACGACAAGACGATCGATCGGCTCGTCGGAACGGTGTACGCATCCGTCGAAGACCATTTCGCGACGGCCATGGGGATCGGTCACGCCTCCCGGTTCCACCGGTGACCCGGCGGCATGTCCACAGGAAGTTCACAGAACCAGGTTGCCGCGGAAGCTCACGTCGCAGGATGCCGAGGGCAGTTCACAGGTTATCCACACCTGTGGGCAACCGCTTTCCACATCATGTGGATACATTCAGATACATTTCGTTGGCACTCGATATGTCTGCTTGACAGTGGTTGCGTCGGCTGGTACAGTCCGGCAACGGCCCGAGCGGAGTAGGGATGTCGGTCGTTCGGGGAAGTGCGACCGGCTTGCTGCTTCTCTCGGGCCTGTCATCTCTCTGGGGCACACGGCAATCAGCCCAGATCTATTCTTCGGGAATGAGCCACTTGTCCACATCCGTTCGTCTCGGTGTTGTCGGAGGCGGAGCCATGGGCTCCGCTCTCGTGGCCGGCTGGCTCTCCGCCCGTGATGCCGACCCACAGGACGTGGTCGTCGCGGAGATCTCCTCGGAGCTGCGCGAGCGACTCCGATCCGAGCTCGGCGTCTCCGTAACCGAGAGCCCCGGCGAAGCAGCCCGCGAGTCCGATGTGATCGTCGTCGCCGTCAAACAGCCGCATCTCGACGAGGTGTGCGACGCGATCGGGCCGGCCCTAGGTCCGGGAACGACCGTCCTGTCGATAGTCGCCGGGGTTCCGCTGGCGGCGCTGGAGTCCCGTTTGCCGCCGGGCGCCTCCGTCGTCCGCGCAATGCCGAACACGGCTGCTCTCGTCGGAGCCGCGGCGACTGCGATCTGCGGAGGATCGAAGGCCGGGGAGGACGCACTCACGGCTGCCGAGGAGGTGCTCGGCGCCGTCGGTCTCGTCGTCCGTGTCCCGGAGCGGCTCATGGACGCCGTCACTGCACTCTCGGGTTCAGGGCCGGCTTACGTCTTCTATCTCGCCGAGGCTCTCACCGACGCAGGTGTCGGGTTGGGGCTCCCGCGGGACGTGGCCACTAGGCTTGGCGAGCACACGATTGCCGGGGCGTCCCGACTCTTGGTCGATTCGGATCTCGCCCCTGCGGAGTTGCGGGCTCAGGTCACTTCTCCCGGGGGCACCACAGCGGCGGCAATCGGCAGGCTCGAGCACCATGCCGTCCGGGCGGCTTTCCTCGACGCACTCGAAGCGGCGGCGCGGCGAAGCAGGGAGCTCGGAGAGGCCTTCTTCTGAGAAGACCACCGACAACAATACGAGGTGAAGAGTGTCGTCACTCGTCAAGAAGCGGCGCAAGAAGATGCGCAAGAAGAAGCACAAGAAGCTCCTGAAGAAGACAAGGTGGAAGCGCCGGCAGCAGGGCAAGTGAGCCCGAGGCCGATCACCTTTCTCTCGGACTTCGGCTTGGCCGACGAGTTCGTCGCAGTCTGCAAGGGGGTCATCTGGCAGGTGCTCCCCGAGGTGCGCATCATCGACGTCACGCACAACGTTCCCCACCACGACGTGCGTTCGGGTGCCCTCACAATGGCCAGGGCAATCCAGTACCTCCCACCCGGAGTCCATATCGCAGTTGTCGACCCCGGTGTAGGCACCGAAAGAGCCCCGATCGCCGTGACCTCGGCCGATGGGAGAATCTTCGTGGGCCCTGACAACGGCCTCCTGTCACCGGCGGTGCAGGTCTGCGGCGGGGCCTCCGAAGCGGTGATCCTCGATCCGCTCCGCTGGGGAATGGAGATGCCGGCGGCCACCTTCCACGGCCGTGACGTGTTCGCACCCGCCGGCGCTGCACTGGCGGGCGGAGTGCCACTCTTGGAGCTCGGCACCGAGGTCGACCCTGCGGAAATGATGCCGCTCCTTCTCCCCCTGTGCAGACAGGGCGGCGACGGCATCGCGTGTGAGGTCCTCTGGGTCGACCACTACGGGAATTGCGCCACGAACGTCTCCGAGGTGGACCTCGAAGAGGCGGGGATCGGGATGGGCGACAGGGTGGAGATCGAGTGGAACCGGCGCACGGAGAGAGCCGACTACGTACGTGCATACGGCGACGTCGACAAAGCCCATCTCCTCGTGAGCATCGACTCGGCCGGGCAACTCGCCATCTCCGTCTCACACGGGAACGCAGCCCGAGAGCTCGGTCTCGCCGAGGGGGACAGCCTCCTCGTCCGGAGAGCCGGTTCTTCCTGATTCCCATCCCTCTTGGCATCGCTCACGGCGGTACTACTCTGGCTTCGAAGTGGGCCAGCGAATCCTCATCACCGGCACGAGCCGTTTCCTCGGCGGGATGCTCGCCAAACGTCTGGAGTCCGATCCGGACGTCGAGACGATCATCGGCGTCGACACGGATCCTCCCCTGTTCGACTTCGAGCGGGTCGAGATCGTCCGTGCCGACATCCGCAACCCCTTGTTCGTCAAGGTGCTCCAGACAACGCGTGTCGACACGGTCGTACACGCCAACGTCGTCGCGGACGAGCTCGAGATCGGGCGTGGCCCCATGAAGGAGGTCAACGTTATCGGCTCGATGCAGGTGCTTGCCGCATGCCAGAAGGCGCAAGATCTCCGGCGAGTCGTGGTTCGCTCGTCGACCGAGGTGTACGGTTCCGAGCCCGACGGGCCCGCGTTCTTCACCGAAGAGATGGGGCCTCGCGGGAACCCCAAGACGGGTTATCACAGGGACATCCTCGAGGTCGAGCAGTACTCGCGGGACTTCGGACGACGCCGTCCCGACGTATCGCTCTGCGTCCTGCGCTACGCCAACATCCTCGGCAACACCGTCGACAACCCGATGTCGCAGTACCTCGGGCAGCCGGTGGTCCCGACCTTGCTCGGCTTCGACCCCCGCATCCAGTTCATCCACGAGGACGATGCGGTCGAGGTCCTGGTTCGCGCCGTCAAGTCGGACGTCCCGGGCATCTTCAACGTGGCGGCAGACGACGCGATCTACCTGTCACAGGCGATTCGCCTCGCCGGGCGGATCCACGCGCCGGTACTCCCACCCTCCGTCGCCCTGGCGGCGCGGCTCCTCGGCCTGCTCCCCTTCGTGCCTGTCCCCGTGAACCTCGTCAGGTACCTCGCTTACGGACGCGTCAGCGACAACACCCGATTGAAGACGGTCTTCGGCTACGAGCCCCGCTACACGGTCCTCGACGCCATCCACGACTTCGCGCTCAAGAAGCGCGCCGAGCGGATGCGCCCCGAGCCCTCCGAGGCGGACTGGGAAGAGGATCTGCGCAGGTTCATCGACCGCAAGCTGGCAGAGACCACGGAAACCGCAGGCCCCGATCCCGCCCCCACACCCTCGGGTGACTTCCCAGGAGGCCTTTCCGATGCCTGACAGGACTGCGGGCAGAGGAACCGGTGCCCGGGTGATCCCGCTCGCCCATGAACAGCGACGCAAGGCACGCAAGGTGACCCCGAACGAGGTCGCGGCGCGGGCCCGTGCAGCCGCTGCCTCCAGACGTCAGGCTCGTTCGGCGAGAAGGCGCGCGGACGTTGCGCGCCTGCCGAGCGAGGGAGCGCGCCCGGTCTACGGTGCCCTCGCTGATCCGCGTCTGAGAAAGGCGGCGAGCTTCGCCCGCCGCCGGCTCGAGGGCCAGTACGTGGTCGACGAGTACGGCTACGACGAGGAGCTCGTCGAAGACGTCATGGCGCCTCTCCTCGACTTCCTGTACGAGAGCTACTGGCGGGTGGAAGTCCGTGGGGCCGAGAACGTGCCGAAACATGGCCCCGCCCTGTTGTGCGCAAACCACTCCGGCGTTCTTCCATGGGACGGCGTGATGCTCACGCTCGCCGTCCGAAACGAGGTGCCGTCCCAACCGGTGCTGAGGCTCTTGGCGGCCGACCTCCTCTGGCGGATCCCCTTCCTCTCCCACTGGGCGCGCAAAGCCGGCATCACCGTTGCGTGCGACGCCGACGCCGAGCGCCTACTCCTCGAGGGGGAGATGGTCGGGACATTCCCGGAGGGGTTCAAGGGGATTGGAAAGCCCTTCTCGGAGAGGTATCGCCTACAGCGGTTCGGACGCGGCGGCTACGTCGAGGTCGCGATCAGGACGGGTGCGGTCATCGTGCCGGTGGGGATCGTGGGAGCCGAAGAGACCTACCCGATGCTGGGAGACGTCAAGATCCTCGCCCGACTCCTCGGCACCCCGTATTTCCCCGTGACGCCCACCTTTCCCCTCCTCGGGCCCTTGGGCGCGATACCGTTGCCCTCGAAGTGGATCATCGAGTTCGGTCCTCCCGTGGAGACCGAGGACCTGATGCCCGAGGCCGCCCAGGACGCCATGACGGTCTTCAACATCAACGACGGCATCCGCGATACGATCCAGCAGATCCTGTATCGGAACATCATGCAGCGACGCTCTTGGTTCTGGTGAAGGTCTGGTGAAGCCTTGCGACTCGGGACATCCATCACGCTGATACTGCTTCTGGTCGCGATCGTCGCAGCGGCTTTCGTAAAGTTCGTCCTCTGAGTCCCGGGTTCGGGATCGCTCGAACTCCGACCGGGAACCGGGCGCGCCAAACCCCCCGGGGTGTCCCCGGACACTCACCCACTCGTGCCCGAAGTTCGTACCCCCGGAGGGCCGGGCGCAGCTCCTCACACAAGCCCGTCGTCACTCCGAGGTCGTCTTCCGTGGGGGCGGGCGCGCTTGGGGCGGGCTGGGAGGCTTGTTCCATGACCACTCGGTTTGACCGAGGTGTCACGACGCCCACCCCCACGGAGGACGATCCCTAAGGGGCGAATAGCCGACTGTGTGAACTACCAGGAATATCGGTCCGGGCGAGGGAACGCTTGACACTTGAAGTGGGTTTTTCCGTCAGGAGAGCACTTTCAGCGCGAACACATCAGGTGGGCGGCATCGGACGGAGAGGGTGTGGCGGGGTATGGTGGACAGGGATGTTCCGTCGCAAGCGACCCAGCGTCAGGCTCACCCTCTACGGGAAGCCGGGATGCCATCTGTGCGACCTCGCCGACGAGGCGGTCGGAAGGACTTCGAGACGCATCCCACTCGAGGTCGACCACGTGGACATCACGGGTGACCCTCGTCTCGAGGAGCTCTTCGGGTCCCGGATACCGGTCGTGACCGACGAGTCGGGCGAGATCCTCTGTGAGGGGAAGGTGAGCGAGACCCGGCTGCGCGCCAGCTTGAGAAATCATGCACAAAGTCGGTAGAGTCGCTGACGCATGGCCTGACCTGCACGAATAGGGTCAAGACCCCGGTCTCCTTCCGGCGAGGCGCCTCTTTGGACTCGATGAGCGGCTTCCGACGCATCCCAGAAGCCACCGTGTCGCGCCTGCCTCTCTACCTGCGCAGCCTGCTCGAGTTCACCGAGCAGCGGGTTACGACGGTCTCCTCGGAGCGTCTCGCCACGACAACCGGCGTCAACGCCGCGAAGGTCCGGAAGGACCTGTCGTATCTAGGCTCCTACGGCACGCGCGGGGTGGGATATGACGTGGAGTACCTCCTGCGGCGAATCCAGGAGCAGCTCGGTCTCGACCACGACTGGCGGGTCGCGATCGTAGGGGTGGGGAACCTCGGCCGGGCCTTGGTGAACTACCGAGGCTTCGGAGAGCGGAGGTTCAGCGTCCAAGCTCTCTTCGACTCCGACATGTCGAAGATCGGCACCGAGCTGAACGGCCTCGTGGTCGCCGGAACCGAGGACATCGAGCCGACGGTCCGGGAACGCCGGCTCTCGATCGGGATCATCGCGACCCCCGCGGCGTCGGCACAGGATGTCGCCGATCGCCTCGTGGACGGAGGCGTCACGGGGATACTCAACTTCGCGCCGGCAGTGATATCGGTGCCCAAGCAGGTCCGCGTTAGGAAGGTCGACCTCTCGATAGAGCTCCAGATTCTCGCCTTCTACGTGTCAGGTACCGTCTCGGACGAGCCGCACGCGTCCAGGTGAGCCACAGGGTGATCGGCGCAGCCCGTCACTCCCACCGGAAGTTGCGGGCCGCGAGGAAGCAGAGCACAGCTCCCCACCCACAGAGCAGTGCGAAGGGAACGGATGCGATCGCCCAGCCACCTTCGAAGGCGATCCTCAGCGATTCGACGAATGGGGTGATGGGAAGCAACCAGCTCATCCCTTCGGCCACCCCAGGCAGCTCGTCGGGAGGCACGATCACTCCCCCCATCGGGACGAAGACGAGGAACAGAAGGTTGGACACCGCCAGCGTGCCCTCTGCGCGCAGCGTTCCGGCCAGTAGAAGCCCAAGGCCCGTGAATGCAGCGGACCCCACCGCAAGGATCAGGATCGCCTGGGGGATCCCCACTGGCGCCGGGGCCCAGCCGAGCAAAAGAGCGATCAGCACGACGAGGGCCAGCTGGAACGCTTGGATCACGAGGATCGCCAGGACCTTGGCCACGATCAGTCGTGGCCGGCCGAGAGGGGACCCGCCGATGAGCTTGAGGACCCCGTACGCGCGATCGTATCCCGTCGAGATCGCGAAGCTGACCATGGAGGTCGCCACCACCGAAAGGGCCAGGATCCCGGGCGTGATCTCGTCGATGGAGCCCGACTCACCGAGCACGCGCGGCATGAACACGAGCAGCCCCAAGGGGATTGCCAGCGTGACGACAAGGCTCTCACCTCGCCGGAGGGTCAGGAGGAACTCCATGCGGGCCTGCGCCGTGATCGCACTCATTCGACCAGCTCCAGGAAGACGTCCTCGAGCGAGCGCGCTCCCGCCGTCAGGTAGCGGAGCAGGATCCCGTTGTCGGCGGCCCAGCTCGCGATGCCGGCCAGATTTCGGGGGGTGGGCTCGGCGTGGACCAGGTAGTGGCCGGGCCGGAGCACGTCCACCGTCCCGAGGTTTGCGGGCCAGGCGGTCCCTCGATCACCGGGGATGCTGGTGGGTGCTTCAGGTCCGTCGATACCGAACCGGATTCCGCCACCGGCCATGAGCTCGGTGGGGGTGCCCTCGGCGACGAGACGGCCACGATCGATGATGACGACCTGGTCTGCGAGGTTCTCGGCCTCGTCGAGCAGGTGCGTGGTCAACAAGACCGTAACGCCTTCATCGCGCAGCTCGCGGATCAGGTCGTACGTGACTTGGCGCGCCTTGGGGTCCATCCCGGCTGTCGGTTCGTCGAGGAACACGATCTCCGGACGTCCCACCAGAGCGACAGCGAAGGCCAGCCGTCTCTGCTCGCCACCGGAGAGCTGGCGGTAGGTCGCGTGTGCCCTGTCGGTGAGCCCGACACGTTCGAGCAGCACACCGGGGTCGGCCGGTTCGGGATAGAACGACGCGAAGAGGGACACGACCTCGCCTGCCCTCGCCCCGTTGTAGATCCCACCGGATTGGAGCATGAGGCCGGCCCGGGGCCGGAGTCGCGCGGCGTCGGCGATCGGATCGAGCCCGAGCACGCGCACGGACCCCTCATCCGGGCTGCGGTAACCCTCGAGCATGTCCACGGTGCTCGTCTTCCCGGCACCGTTGGGCCCGAGGAGCGCAAGTACCGAGCCCGCCGCTGCATGGAAGGTGAGCTTGTCGACGGCGACGAGGTCTCCGTAACGAAGCGTGGCAGCCTCGACCGCGATCGCGGCGTCGGTCACCCGGACCCGCCGGCGGCGGTACCGCCGTACTCCTCGATCGGGGGGAAGGTCGAAGGATCCTCACCGCCGTAGACCTCGCGTTCGTGCGCGACCACGGCATAGATCTCCTCCGGGCTCAGCGTGCCCTCGAACGCCGGCATGGCTCCGGTCCGCGCTCCCTCTCCGTTGTTGCCCTGGCCACCCTCACCGTACGGGCCGTTGGTCTCGGCAGCCACGTTCAATACCCACTCGTACATCGTCTTGAAGTCCGGGAAGACCTTCCCCACGTTGGCCAGTGCGGGACCGACTCCACCTCCACCTTCGGGGCCGTGGCAGGCGGCGCACTGCTTCGTGTAGATCGCAGCACCGTCGGGGCCCGTGTTGCTGCTGTTGTTGGCCTCCTCCTCAAGGGCGTTCACGATCGAGAAGGTCAGCGCGATCATGAGGAGCGGCACCGCGATGTAGACGGGAATGAGCCAGGCCGGGACTCTCGCTCCTCGGTATCCCCTCGCCACACCTGTCGGCTGGGAAGCCGGTGCGTAGACCTTCGCGGCCGTGGCAGGCGCGACCTCGGCCGGGGCAGGTGCAGGTGCGGGTTCGAGCTCTTGGCCGACGGGCTCCTCGACTGCGACCTCCTCGGTCTCGTCGGAGGTGGTCTCGGGAGCTTCGCCGGCGGGGGCCTCGGCTTCGTCGGGTTCCGGCGACCCCCGGTCCTCGACCGCAGGGGCCTCTTCGGACTCACCGCCCGCACGCGCCTTGGCGTCTCGGGAGCGTTTCAGAAGGTGTTCGGGGATGTCAGCCATCTCGTCTCTCTTCCGACTCTTCGGTGCCTGACTCCGCTGGTTCCGTGCCCGCACCGCCGGCCGCTCGGCTTCCGATTCGATCGTCGAACGGGCCGCCCGAGGCTCGTGCCCAGAGGAAGAACGCCAAGCCGAGTGCCGTCAGGCTGACTGCGATCAGCAGCGTCGCCAACTGGCCGTTCACCTGTTGGGACCTCCGGGATCTACGAGACGAACGTCCGACACGCCGGTCCCGACGGTCGGAAGATTCTGTCCCGCCCGGGTCGACGGAGTCAAAGACCTGCCGGGTTCTTCCAGGGTTTGTCAGTCCTCGCCACCTGTCATCCACCGGCATACGAGTGCAGGCCCGCGATGACGAGGTTCACGAAGAAGCTGTTGAACACCACCGTCACGGCTCCGATGACACCCAACCATGCGGCGCGAGTGCCCTTCCAGCCGCGAGTCGCCCGAGCATGCAGGTATACGGCGAAGAGGCCCCATATGACGAAGCTCGTCGTCTCCTTCGGATCCCAGGCCCAATAGCGACCCCAGGCCTGCTCTCCCCAGACGGCACCGGCGAAGATCGCGAGCGTGTAGATCGGGAAGGCGAACGTGAACACCTTCCGGGCCAGCCCGTCCAGAGACGTCGACGAAGGCAGCCTGCCACCCAGACCGCGGCGCGGGAACTCCACCTGCTTGTCGGTCATGCCCGTCGATGGGCGCGGGTCCGTTGCGGTTCCGCCCCTCGTCGAAACCTTGACCGAGGGCGCCACGAGGGTGGCAGTGCCGGTCCCACCAACCCCGAGGTCGTCGGCTGCGTCGCGCAGCGGTACGACTTCATCGTCCACGAAGACTTCGGCGGCGGAGGGGTTCCCTTCGGGCGGCGGCGCAGAGGGGCTCTCCCCGATGGCCGACGCGAGACAGCGGTCCTCCCATCGATGCCGGACGAGATACAGGGCAGAGACGATGCCGCCAAAGAGGAGCAGTCCCGAGCCGACGATCGCCAAGGCGACATGGAAGGTGAGCCAGGTCGACTGCAGTGCAGGTTGCAGGGCGTCGGGCTCTTGGTATTGCGAGGCGCCCGCCATCATCAGGACTACTACGACACCGAACACGACACTGGTGAGCACCGCGAAATCCTGACGGCGAACTATCAGCACCAAGGCGGCGAGAGCGATCACCAGGCTCGCCGACATCACCCACTCGTAGAGGGTCCCCCAGGGGGCCCGGCCGTTGTCCAGCACGATCGTGAGCAGCCCGATGACATGTGCCGAAACGCCCACGACAGCTGACCAGAACGCGGTTGCCAGCCATTTGGGCTTCTTGGTGAGAGCCGCCATCAGTGCGGTTGTCGCCGCCGTGGCATAACCGAACCAGGCGACGAGTACAGCGAGTTTCGAGAGTGTCGCAGCCGACATCAGGTGTCCTCCGGGTTCGGCTCTGTTGCGTCGTCGGGGGCGGGTGCCAGCCGATCCTTGAGTCTCCGCTCGAGATCCTCGAACTCGGCCGAGAAGGCGCCCTTGCGCTGGAAGGCGAGACCCCCGAACGTTATCACCGAACGTCCCTCCGCGGCCGAGCCCGACTCGTCGGGACGGATCCAGAGCCAGATGCGTCTGCGGGAGACGTAGAGCGACGGGACCAGACCGACAAGCAGGAGGACGGCCGCCACCGAGACGAGCCCGAGTCCCGGATCGCGTTTGACCTGGAACCGCGAATAGCGTCGCAGCTCCGAGAACGTGACCTCGAGCCCGTCCTCCAAGGCGAACGGCTTGCCCTCGGGCGTCACCACGCCGACGTCCACCGGCTTGCCCAGTCTCGCCTTGTCGAGGAACCCCGCCGGTTGGGGACCCTCGTCGATTCCCAGGTTCCCGCGATACTCACGGAAGAAGAGGACAGGCGCGTCCGCGGTCGGGGGCCCGGGCCTCTGGGCGAGCAGCACGTTGGGGCCGAGCTCGTCCTCGAAGCTTGCTGCCTGCTCGCGGGTCAGCACGACTCCCGCCGGGGCGAAGTAGACCTCGAGACCGGCCTGCGGACGAATGGACGGCACCTTCACGACTCCCGTGTGGAGATTCCGAGGGCCTCCGGGCTCGAGAGTCACCCAGTCGTCGAACACCGTGTCTCCCGTGACGGGGTCCACGACAGAGACTCGCGCGGCCCAGCCGAAGCTGTGCAGGTACAGCTTCACACCCCGGTAGTCCAAGGGGTAGTTGACCCGGACCTCCTGCTCGATCACCCGTTCGCCGCCGTCGACGACGTTGACGTCCGCGACAAAATCGGCAGCACTGCCGTTCTCCCGGAAGCGGACATCGAAGGAGTCGAGTTCGACGGCGAAGCCCCGGTGGGCAGACTCCTCGAAGAATGCCGGCGGGTCGTATTGGACGAGTGAGATCGGATTCTCGATCCACCGCTCGCCTTCCACCACGACCGCATAGCCCTTCCACCCGAACATCGCGGTCGCGAAGAGGCCCGCCATCAGCACGAAGAACGACCAGTGGAAGAGAAGGCTTCCCCCCTCTCTCCAGGCCCCCTTCTCCGCGACGCGCTGGCCGATCTCGTTCGACCGCCCCAGACGCCATCGCCGGCGCCTCAAGGTGGCCTTGGCCGTCTTCTGCACCTCGTCCGGCGGCAGGGCCACGGACCACTCCACCTGGTGTGGCAGCTCCGGCATGGTTCCGCTGCCCGGCTCTCTGACGGAGCGACGCAACTGACGCAGGTAAGCACGCGTGCGGGGGACCAGGCAGAGCACGAGGACGAGCAGAAGGGCAACGTAGATCGCCGTGTACCAGGGTGCGGAGAAGACGTCGAAGAGCCCGAGCCGGTCGAGTACCCCCGACATCTCGGGCCACTTCTCCTTCCAGTCCATGACACCGCGCGGGTTGGCGACCTCCTGCGGTATGAGCGTCGGAAGGATCGTCGCTGCAACCAACGTGAGAAGGAGCCAGATCGCCGTTCGCATGGATCTCAGGGCGCGCCAACCCCCGAGTTTCTGCATTGCCCGCATCGGTGTGGGGGGCAGGTCGGAGAAGTCGAGTCCCGAGTCCCTCTCGGCGTCCTGGTCGTTCCTCTCGTTTCCGGCCCTGGGGCGGCCGGGCCGACTCCGCTGCGTCACCTCGGTCATCGTGCCTCCCCGGATGACTCTTGTGACTCTTGGACCTCCGAGATCGCGCAGGAGATCTGCTCGGCGGTGGTCGCACCCAGGATCTGAGACCGAATCCGGCCATCCTGGGCGACGAGCGTCACGGGGGGTGCCGTGGCGTCCGTGATCGTCCCGGCGAGCTCCGAGTCGCGGTCGAATGCGCTTGGGTAAGGGGTCTCGAACTCGCGTTCGAATGCGGCGGCACTTGCCTGTGAGTCCTGGACGTTCACCCCGAGGAACTCGGCGTCGCCGTTCTCCTCCGTGGCCCGGACGAGCTCGCGCGCCTCCTTGCGGCACGGGCCGCACCACGAACCCCAC
>QWHP01000445.1 GCA_021404985.1 Actinobacteria bacterium ATB1 | reverse complement strand
GTCCTCCTGCTGCGCAGTTGCCTGGGGGAGGACTGCAGCGATTCCCAGTCCGAGCCCGAGTGCGAGGGCGAGGACCGGGGCAGCGAGCCACTTGGGCCAACCCATGATGCATCACTCCTTGCTGTCGACGTTGCATGGATGCGTATCAACCTTGACGAGAGCAGTCTCCACGCGGCCCGTATGAGCCGACTTGGAGGAGTATGAAGAGCACCTAAGAATCCCGGCCGACCGAAAAATGGAACGTGTTGCAATTCGTGGGGGTCGTCCATAGGCTGTTCTGCCATGGCCGACCTACAGATTGCGACAATCCTCGAAGCCGTCTGCGACGCCTGCTCCGACCGTGACGCGATCGTCTGTGGGAGCAGTCGGGTCACGTACGGCGAGCTCGACGAACGTGCCACGCGCCTCGCTAACTACCTGAAGGCGCACGGGATAGCTGCGGGCGACCACATCGGCACCTACATGTACAACTCGATCGAGTACCTGCTCACGATGCTCGCGGCGTTCAAGATCTCGGCTGTCCCGATCAACGTCAACTACAGATACGTCGAGGAGGAGCTTCTCTACCTCTTCGACAACGCGGATCTGAAGGCGGTCGTCTTCCATCGCGAGTTCGCCCCACGCGTCGCTGCCGTCGAGGGCGAGGTCGAGGGCTTGGACATCTTCCTGTACGTCGACGACGACAGCGGTGCCGATGTCGATGCGCTCGGTGCCCTGCCGATCGAGGAGGGGATCAAGCAGGGATCTCCCGAGCGTCCCGTTGCAGGGCGCAGCCCCGATGACCTCTTCATCATCTACACGGGTGGGACTACCGGCATGCCCAAAGGTGTCATGTGGCGCCACGAGGATGCGTACTACGCGTGCTTCGGTGGTGGAAATCCGATCGGGGACGACATCGAGGATCTCGACGAGCTCGTCGAGAAGGCCAGGACAACGGGCCAGTACATCACGATGCTCAACTCGGCGCCTCTCATCCACGGTGCTGCCCAGCTCGGTTCCTTCATCAGCTTCATCGCCGGCAACAAGCTGGTGTTGCAGAAGGCTTTCGACGCTGCAGACATCCCGAGGATCATCGCTGAGGAGAAGGTGACCACGCTCTCGATCGTCGGGGATGCGATGGGCCGGCCGATCGCCGATGCCCTTGCAGCGAATGCCGAGTCGGAGGAGCCCCGCGACGTCTCGAGCCTGATCATCATCACGTCTGCAGGGGCGATCTTCTCGGAGCCGGTGAAGGCGAAGCTCAAGCGGTATGTGCCCAACTGCATGATCATGGACAACTACGGCTCGACCGAGACCGGTTTCCAGGGGATCGGGGCCGGGGGCGAGACCCGGAGCTTCGGGAAGGGTCTCACGTTTCAGATGAACCAGAGGACCACTGTCCTCGACGACGACAACGCCGTCGTCGAGCCGGGTTCGGGGGTGAGGGGCCGCGTTGCCCTCCGTGGTCACGTGCCGGTCGGCTACTACAACGATCCCGAGCGAACGGCCGAGACCTTCGTCACCATCGGCGGTGTGAGGCATTCGATCACCGGCGACATCGCCGAGATCCTCGAGGACGGGACGATCAAGCTCTACGGCCGCGGTAGCCAGTGCATCAACACGGGGGGAGAGAAGGTGTTCATCGAGGAGGTCGAGAACGCCCTCAAGTCTCACGATGCCGTGTTCGACGCCGTGGTGGTCGGTCTGGACGACGAGCAGTACGGCCAACGCGTCGTCGCTCTCGTGTCGACCAAGTCAGGGGTCGAGGTTCCGTCCCAGGCGGAGTTGAGGGAGCACGCGCGCGAGCACATCGCTGGCTACAAGGTCCCCAAGGAGGTCTTCTTCGTCGACGAGGTCTATCGAGGCCCCAACGGGAAGGCCGACTACAAGCTCTCGAAGTCCGTTGCCGAGGATCTCAGCTCTTTGAGGTGACGCTTCCGCGTCCTATGCGCCGTCAGCATCCGGAGTGGCTCCGCGCGCCAGCTGCGTGGAGGTGAAGACGATCGCCCAGCAGCACAGGATGTACGTGAACACGACGAGGACGAGCAAGAACGTGAGCTGTGCGAGCGCATAGCCCAGTGGACCGAGCGACGCAAGGGCGAAGGAGATGAGAACCTGGGCAGCGGCTGCAGCCAATCCCATCAGGGTCCCGACGAGTGCCACGACAACGATCGTGACGGGGAACTCGTCACGCGCCTTAGCGGCCGACCTCCAGGGCGAGGGGTCCCGCAATGCCGACGTGAAGCCGACCATCCCGATCACCGCGAGGACGAGAGCGGCCCCCAAGCCGCATGCCAGCTCGCCGAGCGCGACGAGAGTCCCGGCAAGGGCCATCGTCCTCCACATCGGGACGGGCCGCGAACCGTCGAAACCCCCTAGTCCGGCGGCTGCAAGGGCGACCGGCGTGGCCAACGTCCAGAGGACTGTCCAACCCAGGGCATGGAAGAGGAGATAGGTAACGGCCTGCACGGTCTCCTCGGCTGCCCCCGTGGTCGTCGACTCAGGCGACGTGAGTCCTGCGACGGTGGTGAGCTCGGTGCCCGTGGCCAGGAGGTACGCGTAGATGCCCAGTGCCATCACGATCGCCGTGATCGCCGCGATTCCCATCAGCGGTTGCCAGCTCGAGAGGAAGGCG
>QWHP01000444.1 GCA_021404985.1 Actinobacteria bacterium ATB1 | reverse complement strand
GGAGATCGCGACAACGTCCGCCTCACGGCAACTCGAGACGAGATATCCCAGGAGAGCAGGCTGCAGGAATGGATGGTCGCACCCGACGAGCAGGACGTGATCAGCCTCTGACACCTGCGCGGCATGCGCGAAGGCCCTCAAAGGACCTTCGTGCCTGGGCGCCTCCTCCGACCTCGGCAGTCCTTCGGGCGCCCACGGACCCACGACGAGGACCCGATCCACGACGACGCGCACTGCGTCGACGACTCTCTCGAGCATCGAGACCTCTCCAACGACCTCGCGTGCCTTGTCCCTTCCGAGCCTCTTCGACGCGCCACCCGAGATGATCGCGCCGACAACACCCGTCGTGGTCGGGACAGCCTCTGCCGGGGCACTCATCGCATCATGCTCTCCGGTGTGCGTCGCGTCTGCTCGACCGGTCTTCCCGCCGATCGGCCCACCCTCACCACGAGGGCTATGGGTTCGGCGGCTGATGTCTCGAAGAGTGCGGCCATGTCAGGTGCGGCAAGTGTCACGAGGGAGGCCAGCCAACCGGTGGCGAACCCCTGTGCAGCAAGGACGAGCGCCGCACGTTGCCACCCCCGACCCGCATCGAACCAGGCACCCGGTTCCGATCCTGCGGCGATCACTGCCAGGAAGAGCGGCGTCATCGCCACTATCGCGCGCGCATGTCTCGCCAGACGCCCGGGCATCCCGAGAGGCACCATGACCGGCCGGGAAAGGGCTATCGGAGCCAGCGCCCTCGCCAGCCGGGACCTGACGAGCTCCTTTGCGCTCACCCCGTCGTAGCGCGCCCCCACGGGCAGGAGCCGCGTCCATGCGAGGTGCTCGCGGCGCGTCCTCCGGTCGGAGAGCTCCGCCAGCGTGACCCGCTCGGCGAGGTCGGCCATGATGGTCTGGCGTCCCGCCGCCAGGGTCTTGAGGCGGGCACCTGGGAGCGCGGCGAGAGCTGCTGCCTCGATGTCACCCGGAGTCGGCACAGCGTCCCCGAGCATGGGACCTCTGACCTGAGCCTGTCGCTCCACCCAATCGCCGAGCTCGAGGTCCCGGTGCGAGATTCCCCGCATGGGGACGGGTTGGACCGCGACCGGCCAGCGGTCGACTCGCCTTCCGGAAGCGGTCCAGTCTCCTCGGTCACGGGCGGCCAGTTCGGAGTCGAACCACCTGACTTCGACGTCCTGACCAGCCCGAAGCGCCGCGAGGCGGGCGCACTCGACCGCTGCACCCAGTGAGATCCATGCGAGGAGGTTCGCGGGATCGAGCGCGGGGACGAGCCGCTCGTGGTCGATCCCTGCGAGGAGCATCCCGCCCGCGACACGAAATCGCCAAGGCTGGGAGTTGTGGACGCTGGGAGCACGCGAGGCTGCCGCGACCAAACTGCGCAAGAGGTCTTCCATCTCGGGTCAGTGCACTCGCTGGACTGCTCGTCTCGAGGCGGCGGGCGGAATCGAACCGCCGTACAAGGTTTTGCAGACCTCTGCCTGAGCCACTCGGCTACGCCGCCTGATCGCCCACGACCGGGCAGGTTGCCCAATGTAGCAGCGGGTCTCACTCACGTACCCATGTCGACCGGCGCCGTGCAGGCAACGGTTGGATCTGGCATCCTGGGCACATGCGGTATATGGAACAACAAGGCGCGAAGCTCTCGGTGATCGGCCTCGGAACATGGCAATTCGGGTCCCGGGAGTGGGGCTATGGCCGGGACTACGCGGACAAGGAGGCGGTCGAGATCGTCCACCGCGCCCTAGACCTGGGTATCAACGTCATCGACACGGCAGAGATCTATGCCTTGGGGGCATCGGAGCGGATCGTCGGCCGGGCGCTGCATGACCGACGGCCCGAGGCATTCGTCGCCACGAAGTTGTTCCCTGTCCTGCCTGTTCCGCCGGTGCTCAGGATGCGAGCGGACGCCAGCCGGCGCCGCCTCGGCGTGGAGCGGATCGACCTGTATCAGATCCACTGGCGAAATCCTCTGTTCCCAGTCGGACTCACGATGCAGGGGCTGGGCAACGTGCTCGACGACGGATCGGTGGCGCATGCGGGTGTGAGCAACTTCTCGCTGGAGGACTGGCAGGCAGCCGAGGCGGCTCTGGGCCGCCCGGTGCTCTCCAACCAGGTCCAGTTCAGCCTCGCCCACCCCGGCCCACTCACGAGCCTCGTCCCGTGGGCGTGCGACAACGGACGTGTCGTGATCGCGTTCAGTCCCCTCGGCCAGGGGCTCCTATCCGCAAGATACGGACCCGACAACCCGCCCTCGGGGGGAGTTCGGGCCGGTAATCCTCTCTTCCTTCCCGAAAACCTCGAGCGTGCCTCCACACTGCTCGGCACACTCCGCGAGGTCGCCGCTGCGCATGACGCGACACCGGCACAGATTGCTCTCGCTTGGCTCGTCCACAGACCGAACGTGATCGTCATACCGGGGGCATCGAGCGTGGCGCAGGTCGAGTCGAACGCCGCGGCGGCCGAGATCACCCTGGCCGACGACGAAGACGCCACCCTGACGAAGGCGGCACAGGACTTCGAGCCGCTCGGCGGCTTCGACGCCGCCCTGCGTATCGTCCGTCGGCGCCTACCCCTGCCGATTTGATCCTCCGCACCCCACCCGGATTCGACTTGC